>JAJYTO010000045.1 GCA_021793015.1 Bacillota bacterium | reverse complement strand
ACCAAAGCCTTCAGCGTGTCGATTTGCGACGCGCCGGTCGACAGGAGCAATCGCGCCTCACCGCGTTCCACAATGCTGCGATTCAAGATATCCGCCGAATACTCGGCCGCCGCCCTGCCCAATTCCTCAGGCGTTCCCAGGATTTTTACCCTCATCAGCCATCCCCCCATGAATATTCTTTGCAATCATTTGGCTATGATTTCACGATGGTCTCGACCAATCGCTGCGTGGCGAGCGCCTCTTCTCCGGAAGTCAGCGGTTTTACGCGCGTTTGGACGCACTGTATGAAGTGATTCACCGCTCCTTCAAATCCCCGGTTGTACGTTAGAGAATCCCATTTCCCCACCGTCCTGACCTCTTCGCGTCCGTGGCTTACGATGCGCATCTGAGACATGTCTTCGACCGTGATGGTCAACCCGTTTCCATGCACCTCCAACCACTCTCTGTCGCCGCCCGCCTCTCTGTTCATCGCAGCGAAACCGACGCCGTTTCCAGCGAAGCGCACCATGGCAGACGCATCTTGCAGCCAGCCCTGCGACGTGACATTGACGTGGGGCAGGGTGTGAAGCGCCGCACCGCCGAACCAGCGCAGCAAGTCAATCATGTGAATCATGTCGTCGAGCATGGTGATCCGGTAATCTTGACGTTGTAGTCCGTTACGATGTTTTTCCGCAATGATCAGCGTACTTTGATCGCCGATCTGCTCTTTGGCCGCCGCGTACTGGGGAGCAAAACGACGATTGAAACCAACCATCAGAATCCGGTTACACTTTTCCGCCGTGTCAACCATCCGTTCGGCTTCTTCCAGGGTATAGGCCAGCGGCTTGTCCACATAGACGTCGACGCCGTGAGACAACAGCTTCATCACAATCTCGGCATGAGATTCGGTGGCGGTATGGACAAATGCACAATCCACGCCATGCCCAATCACATCATCGACGTTCGTGTACAGGCAATTCACCCGAAATCGTTCACCCACTGTGGATAAAGTTGCGAAAGACCGATTCATGAGGCAACTGACCTTGATATCAGCGCGTCCCATGATGAAGGGCAAATACGCCTTATGGGCGATATCCCCCAGTCCAATGATCGCGACGTTCAATCTCTGCACCACGCTCCCCCCTCGCGTACTCTGATTTCCTCCAGGACTCACAGGGTCGGCCCGCGAACCAGGCGCATGTTCACTGTGCGCGCTAGGCGCCACGCATCTTCGGCATGAATCTGGCCGGCTCCCCGCTGCTCCGCGTTACTCGCGCCTGCGCCGGCCGCAAGAGCCATGGCCTCATGCAACGTCTCGCCAAGAGCCAGACCACCGACCAGGCCAGCGAGAAAGGCGTCGCCGCTGCCAGTGGGGTTCATGGCCTTCACGGCCGGCGCCGAGAAATGCCAAACCCCAGATCGATCGCACAGGTAGGACCCGCTTTCGCCAAGCGTCACGGCGACCACTTCGCATCCCTTCTCACGCAACGCCCGCAACGCTGCAACATGGGAATCTTCATGAACGAGCGGACGACCATACCATTCTGCCAATTCGCGATCGTTCACTTTTAGCAGATAAGGGTGCGCAAGGATCGCATGGTTCAATGCTTCCCCGCTTGCATCCACACAAGCCTTTGCCCCAGCCTCCTGGATGCCTTGGACAAGTTGCGCGCCATAATCTGGCGAAAGTCCCGCAGCCATGCTTCCGCTGATCGTGACGTACGACGCATGTGCGGCTCGTTTCCTCATACGTGTGAGAAACACTGCCGACTCCGGGGAACTCACCACGGGTCCCGGTTCCAGCAACTCTGTGACGCGGGAATTGCTCCTGTCGACGACCGTGACCGTGGTGCGCGTCTCACCATTGATGCGATCAAAATCGTGCGGCAATCCTTCGCGCTCTAAGGCATGAAGCATCCATTCCCCGGCAGCGCCTCCGAGAAAACCCATGGCCACCGCTCGTTGGCCCAGAGAGAGCAGCACCCGAAGGACATTGACTCCTTTACCGCCCGGCAGTTGCGTCATGCTCGAAACGCGCATCATTTCACCGGCGCGAAACTCGTCCACAGCATACGTTTTATCGATGGCCGGATTCAGCGTTACCGTGATGATGAGAGGCGTTCCGTCCATCGCCTCGTGCGGGAGAACCACGGTCAGCACCTCCCCTGCGCCCCCGGCGCTATGCATAAGTCCCATCCTGTTCACCCCGTATTGCACAACACTTCAGGCAAAACTTTCTCTTGCCGGATACGGATCCTCTAGCGGACCATAGATATCCAACATTTTTTTCAGCATGGACGTCAACACCTCGGCGTAGGCTGGATTTCGATATAAATTTATAAATTCATGAGGATCTTCAACAAGATCATACAGTTCCCCCTCGTTTTGGTTCAAAAAATAATTCATTTTGTACCTCTCTGTAACCAGAGTTTTCACATAAAACTCAGGTTCCGCGCGATTCTCAACCAAACACCAGTCCCGAGAAGGAACACTGGGGTTTTCCCACGTCTTTGCCTGGCTAACGCCCTGCATAGTGGAAGTTGGTTTGATATGGCAGAGATCCAGCAGTGTGGGTGCGAGATCCACAAGGCTATGGAGTTTTCCGCTTCGGACATTGGCCGGAAAATGGGTTGGCCAACGAACAAGAAACGGCACCCGAATGACATCTTCGTAATGAAGCGGCCCCTTTAGCCATAGACCATGATTGCCCGCGTAGTCCCCGTGATCCGCGGTGAAAATGACAATGGTATTTTGACTCAATCCCATTTCATCCAAGGAACTCAAAATCCGCCCCACATGATGGTCTATTAAACTAATCATTCCGTAGTACGTCGCCAACCATTGCTTGGCTCGTTGTTCACCTATTTTGGGAGTGGTCAACCCTAAGCACTGAATTCCCGCTGTCGCGTGACTCGGATCTTGCATGACGTCCACATCCAAATCTGCAAAGCGATCCTCGATCAAGCATTGATGAAGGGATGTCTTGTCCGACATTTCACCTTCCCTTCGAATAAATGCGGGGAGGCGATCTGTGTCATACATTGAAGCCCAAGGTTCTGGCGCGAGAAATGCGTTGTGCGGGTCTTGAAAACTGCACCATGCAAAGAACGGCTTATCATCCTTTGTCTCTTTCAAGAAATCGATCGTTTGGTCAGCCGTCCATCGAGTGTAATGAAATTCCTCGGGCAAATTCCAGGAACCTTCTCGATGCCCCCCGTCTGGACCGAAGTATTTTTCCGGGTCGATCCCTTGGTCCACCAGCCATGCGCCATAGTGCATACCATGGGATGACGACTCGTCCGCATGGCCGTGAACCAACCGGACTTGTTCAAAGCCATAATAGGGACCGCTCCATGTACGCCAGAAATCGCGATCGTGAATGTGCGGCGGAGCTTCAAAACTTCCAGTTTTCAAAACAGATTTGAAGTGCGCTTTCCCAAATAAAGCTGTCGAATAGCCATTTTCGGACAATATCTTACTCAACGTGGGGCGATTTTCATCAAGGGATACACCAATATTCCAACATTTGTGTCGGGATGGGTATTCACCTGTCAATATAGTGGACCGACTCGGAGAACAAACAGGATTCGCGACGTAACTCCTGCCAAATGTCACACCCTCATCAACCAACCTATCCAAGTTTGGAGTCTCAATAGCCTCATTGCCAAGTGCATGGATTGTATTTGCATGCTGCTGGTCAGTGGTAATAAGAAGAATATTAGGACGAGAGTCTCCCACGGCGAAGTTGTCATTCCTTTCGTAGCGAGTTGTTCAGAACTACTTCACACTCCCGGCCATCATGCCGCGGATGATATAACGGTTGAGAAACATGACAACGAGCGCGGGAACCACGATGGAAAGCACACCCGTCGCATTGAGCAACGTATAGGGGATTACAAATCGTCCCTGCAGTCCTGTCAAAAACACCGTCAGAGGCTGCGTCGAAATGTCTGTCGTCAATACGAGCGGGAAGAGAAACTGCCCCCACGCGGTCAAAAAAGTAATGATGGCTGCAGAAGCAATGCCGGGGCCCGTGAGCGGCAGGATAATACGCACCAGGGCCGTGAGCGCAGAGGCTCCGTCCACAAACGCAGCTTCTTCCAGGGCCTTCGGGATGGTCATAAAATAGTTGTAGAGAATCCATATGGCAAGGGGCAAAAACCCAGATACGTAAACGAGCACCACACCCGTATACGTATTGACCAGATGAACCTGCGACATGATCCGGTATAAGGGGATCAGAGTGGCGTAGGCTGGCAATGTGAGCGTCGCGATGACGACGTAAAATATGGCGTTTTTGAAACGAAATTGCATTCTGGCAAACGCATACGCGCTGAATACGGCGATCACAATGGTGACAACCGTCGCGGCTGCACATTCGATGACAGTGTTGACTACTGATTGACTGAAGGAAGGCCACAGTCCGTACTCGCCTGTACTGCTAAAAATATGCGCATAATTAGACAGATCTATAGGAAACGGCGAAAAGTGAGTAGGAATGGCTTGGGCTGTGGAATTACTCATCAGACTGGTGTTGAGCGCCCAATAGATTGGGAACAACGACCAGACGCAGATGAATGTCACCACCAGCCAACGCGCAAGGTGCAATCGTGACCGCATCTAAAATTCCACCCTTCGATACGTGATTTTCAGCAGTCCTAAAGCGATCGCCATTGTGATCAACACAGCGATAAACGATAACGCATAACCCTCGCCAAAGTTCAGATTTTGAAACGTGATGTTGTAGGTCTGAAGCATGATTGAACTGCCTGTGGTGGCGTTGGCGTTCAGAACATACACTTGGTCAAAGACGTTAAGAGACGCGACCAAAGACTGAACCACCGCAACCGCAATGCTGGGACGAACCAAGGGCAAACTGATGGTGAATGTCGTTCGCAAAAGTCCTGCTCCGTCCACCCGCGCCGCCTCATAGAGTTCGTCAGGAATGCTCTGCAGTCCAGCCAGTATCAGGATGATCGATAACGGAGTCATCTGCCAGACCTGTACCAATTCGATCAAAAAGACGGTCAGTATCCGGTTGCCCGAAATCCACAACTGATAATGCGAAATGAGATGCAGGGAATGAAGAATGCTGTTGAGAACTCCAAAACTGGGATCGTAAATCCAGGCCCAGATGATCCCCTCCGTGATCGCCGGCAGCGCCCAGGGCAGGATGAGAATCGCCAAAACCACGGCCCTCCCCCGGAAATTGACCCGCAATCCCAGAGCGACGAGCACTGCCACTAACGTTGAAAGTCCTGTGCCAAAGGCCATGTATAAAAACGTATTGACCCAACTGTAGATGACCGCCGGGTTATTGAACACAGAAACATAATTTTGCAACCCCACAAAGCCCTGGGGATTGAGAGGATCCACTCCAAAAAACGACTCGACGAACGTCCGCACGGTGGGATATAAGGCCAACGCCCCGATAAACAAGATCAAAGGAGAGATTAAAACGTACGGCAGAACCGCAGACCTCTCTTTATTCAATCGGGATTGAACGGGTACATCCTGCGGCGAATGTTTGCGAAACATTGCCTCTTTCTGCATTCCTCCACCTCCGAAATGGCAAACAGTCCGCCTTCTCCTGCGTCCCGGGGATTGATCAAACACCATCAATCCCCGGCCCAACCTCTTGTTCTTTAGTGATTAAGCTGATTTACAGTATTGCTGATCGCTTGGATTGCCTGCGCAACCGACTCTTGTCCCAGCGCCGCAGAGTGAATATTCGTATAGACCGCATTGCTGAACTGCGGATACCATGGCGGCGGCCCACCGTTCGGAAACACCGGACGGCTATGCTGCCGGAACAGCATGATCATTTCGTTCACTTGCGTAACTTTGTTCGCCTTTTGCAACATATTCATGGAACTGAGTCGCATCGGCAGCGGAAAGTTCAAGATCTCATCGGCGGGTCCATGCAAGCCGGAAAAATCCGCCTGCATCTGCGGGCTCGTAAACCACTTTAGAAACACCGCGGCGGCGCCCGGATGCTTGGCCGTCACCGGTATCCCCATCCCGTCCGGATTGCCCAGATTTGGACCAATGCCCTTGATTCCCGGTGTGGGGATGTATTTGATCTGCCCCACGACTTTCGATTGGCTCGGCACATTGTACAACGTTCCCACATTGCCGGAATAGTCGGACATGACGCTCGAAATTCGATGCAACGCCATCTGGGATTGCTGAACCTGATAATCGACCATATTGATGTCTGAGGTGGGTACAAGGCCGCTCTTATACGCATTGACCATCCATTGCATAGCACGATAACCGGCGGACGATGGACTCGTAAACAGCGGCTTGTATCCCGGTCCAAAAATGCTCCCGCCAAACGCTCCCGTCACCTCATACCAGTACGTGGACAAACCTTCCTGCGCCGCGAAAGAAATTCCAAGCGGATGTGCATGAATACCCTTGCGCTGCAAGGTCCTCAAGTCAGTTGTATACTGCGCGATGGTGGTGGGTAGGCGAGTTATGCCGGCGCGGGCAAAGTCTTTCACGTTGACTGTTGTCAGCATCAAAGATGCGTCAATGGGCATTCCAACCAGTTGTCCGTTGACCATAAAATCGTTCAATTGCGGAACATCACTGCGTAGTGATTTTACATTAAAGTACTTGTTCAGCGGTATGAACCATTTGGTGCGGTAATATTGCCCAACGCGCGACCAATCCACATCCGTCAGATCTGCAAAGTAGGTGTTGGCGCTGGAGGCGGATACGATCTTGGCCCATGTGGCAGCAAATCCCAGAACCGTCCAGTTGACTTTAATCCCCGTTTGCGCTGTGAACTGGGCCAGCAACTTTCGCGGAGGAGCGTTGTATGGAAACAAAACTGTAATTGTTTGTCCCGCATACGGCTTCGCTGAACGATGGGCCGCGTCGGCGGCATTGGGCTTACCAGCCGCAACGTATGAACCGCATCCTGTCAAAGACAGGGAAACCAAGCTTAATGCCAGTACCACTTTGACCTTGCGCACAATGATAACCCCCCTTGATTGTGTAGGTTTTGAACAACCTCTCCTGTTTAATCGTGAGTTCCGTCTCCGCGCTCACATGTCGATCCACCTCCTCTCGAATTCACCCTGTCGCGTCCATAATCTGGATAAAATCCTGCGCCCGCGCCCCGCTGATCTTGACAGGCGACGCATGTGCGGCTCGTTTCCTAAGCGGTCAGTACCTCCCCTGCGCCCCCGCCAACCGGATCTTCTCTTCGACCACCGCACCGTAAGCTTGCTGTGCTTGCCTAAAATATTTGCGGGGGTCCGACTCGTCAGGGTGATCGTGCAAATAGGCGCGCAAACCCTCCGCAAACGGAATCTTGAGTTCTGTGGCAATATTCATCTTGGCGATGCCTCTGCGAATTGTCTCCCTGATGAGCGCGTCGGGAAGGCCGGACGCCCCATGCAAGACAAGCGGAATCGAAACGCGTTGAGAGATCGTTGAAAGCAGATCCAGGTCTAACTGAGGCTCCCCCTTGTACATGCCATGCGCCGTGCCGATCGCGATCGCCAGCGAGTCGATGCCCGTGCGCGCCACGAAGTCCTGCGCCATATCCGGGTCCGTATAGCGAGCCTCCCTTTCGTCCACAGACAACTCATCTTCGACGCCGCCGATTCGACCTAACTCCGCCTCCACGCCTACGTCTTCCCGGTGGGCCATGGCGACGACTTCCTTGACCAGGCCCACATTCTCCTCATACGGCAGGTGCGAACCGTCGATCATGATCGACGTGTAGCCATGCGCAAGACACGCGCGTACCCGTTCCATCGATTCGCCGTGATCCAGGTGCAAGGCGACAGGAATTGTCGCCTTCCTGGCCGCAATGTTCACGATCGCGGACAGGTACTCGATGCCGGCGTGATCGATCGTTCCCGGCGTCGTTTGAATCATCAGCGGGGCGCGCAGACGCTCCGCCGTCGCCACGAGCGTCTGTACGGTTTCAAGGTTATAGGCCGCAAACCCCACCACCGAAAATCTCTCCAATTGGGCTTTCTTCAACATATCCTGTGTTGTCGCGAGCGTCATCGTGATCCCTCCCCGGATAGGCGACATACGGTCACTGCGCCTGGATTACCACAACTTGATCCAGATGGCGCGGCCCATCGGGGTTCAGACCCAGACCCACCGCCTTGTGATAGGCAAAGTAGTGTAAAGCGGGCATGTAGAGGATGGCGCGAGCCCAATCGGACAATCCTCCAGGCAATGACAGCGTTTCATCAGCGACATTCACAGACTGACGGGGAGCCATCAGCCACGTATAGCCGCCTAATCCCCGTATGTCGCTGACCACTTCAGTGACATACTTTAGATCTTCATCGCCGGCCAAGGCGATCACAGCCGTCTTTTGATCCACGATGGAAATCGGGCCATGCCGAAATTCCAGTGGATTATACGCTTCACAAGGAGTTTGGGTCATCTCTTTTAATTTCAACATGGCCTCAAACGCCAACCCCGTGTAGACACCGAGTCCGAGAAAGATGTACTGACCAGACCCCTCCCGCTGGCTTACCCTGCGTCCAAACGCCTCCGCCGACGCCATAAAGTCGTTCATAAGATCCGGGAGGCGTTCCAGTTCCGCAAGCAGATCGTCCCGTTGTGCGATGCTTGCCGCGATAAACTGCAAAGCCAGAAGCATGCTTGTAAAGGATTGCGTCATGACAATCGATTGTTCCGCCGCATGCCCCAGAGAAATAGAGTGCGGCAGGATGGCCGCCAATTCATGATCCTCATGACACGTAAGGCCAAGGATCTTCACATGATCGTGATACTGTTGCAGATAGGTCACCGCGAACAGAACCTCCGATGTCGTTCCGGAACGGGAAATCGGGATGGCGACGACGGGTACGTTGCGGGGAATTGTGCTGTCTCCCGCAAGAAATACCTCCGAGGCGGCGACTGCCGTGGCCACGCACCCTGTCACCTGTTGGAACGCGCGCGCTGCGCTCTGCGCCAGGTAATACGATGTGCCGCATCCGATAAACAGAAAATGAGTCAGCGGCGTCACCGCAAAGTGGCTCTCAATCTCCCGCCAACGGGATCGGGTCACCGTCAGCGTTTGTCGCCACTTGTCCGGTTGATTCTGAATTTCTGATAATGTATGGTTCATGATCGTGCTCCTTCTGCGTGTTTTCCCGGTTGTCCCACCATGCCAATTCAATGGCTCCGTGCAACCCGGCATCCCGTAAAAAAGACGCCTCCGACAGGAGTGGCGGGAACGGAACAAACTTTTGCAACCACCTGTCCAGATAGGGCAAAATGGTCTCCTTGGCGCCCATCAATCCACCGCCGATGACGACTTTTTCCGGATCCCAGGCAATGATGAGATTCGTCAGTTGAAAGGCCAACTCCTTAAGAACGGCGTCCACAAATTCATGCGCCTGCGTGTCCGTTTCCGCCATGCGAAACAGATCGGCTGCGGTGAGAGACTGAGCAAACTGTTCGGAGGCGCGGGCGCCGATCGCTCTCCCTCCCAGAAAATCCTCCACAGGAGAAAAGCCGTCGCGAAATCCCTTTTGTTCATCGGCGCGGCGCAGACAATACGCGATCTCTCCGGCCGCTCCATGACGTCCTCCCAACACCTGATCGCCGAGGGTATACGCGACCGCGATGCCAGTTCCCAAGTTTACGTACAAACCCGGACTCACGTCGACGAGCGCCCCCCGCTTTAGTTCACCCAGCGCCGCGGTCTTTACGTCATTGTCCATTCTCACCCGCGTGTTGGGAAAGAAACCGCGCACGGTCTCCTCTATGCGCAGGTCCTGCCAACCAGGGACATTGGGCGCCATGACAACGTGATTGGACAATGTGATCCCCATCGTGGCAATGCCTATTCCTTGCAAGGTTCCCCCGGTCTCCGCGCAGGATTCTTCCACTAACGACCGCCCCGCGTTTAGAGCCTCGTGCAGCGCAGCCAGTCCATGCATGTAAGCGCCCGTGCGGAGTTCCGTTCGTCGAATGACTCGCCTCTCGGCGTTCGCCGTCGCTATGGCCATTTTGGTTCCGCCAAAATCCAATCCCAGAACGAATCCGTTGTCAACCACGGTCCTTGTCACTCCCAGCACAACCTGATCGATCAAGTGGAAAGTGGCGTGCTTTTCACTTTCGTTTCCTTTCAAATATACAATCAATATGTTTCGATAGTCAAGCATTAATATTTCATAATGATAGATTACGAAATATATAATGATCGTATATTGATCGCAACAGTATCGTTCCGCTATCCATGAATCCGATTTTGTGATAACGTTAGAATCGCCCACAGGGATCGCAGATCCCTCTTATAGTTCCTCAAGGAGGAAAGCATTTATGCGTGAAACAATGGAGCTAAGCGCATCGGAACGCCGCCACCAGATCGTCAGGTACGTACAAGAAACGGGAAAGATGAAAACGGATCAGCTTTGCTCCATTTTTGAAGTGAGCGAAGTCACGTTACGACGGGATCTCGAGATTTTGGAGTCCCAAAATTTGATCCGCCGCATTCGAGGAGGAGCGATACCGAACACCTCGCCGCCGCTTGAAACACTGTTTCAGGAAAAACTCTCACTCAATACCAGATATAAAAAGGACATTGCGGTTGCGACAGCTTCTCTGGTCGCAGACGGCCACGTCGTCATGCTGAGCGCGGGAACGACGACCACGTATATCGCTCGCGAACTGGTCAAGAAAAGAGAATTGACGATTGTCACCTCGGCCATCAACATCGCTGGAGAGCTTGCGGGCTATGATCATATCACGCTCGTGGTTATTGGGGGCATCGCGAGAAAGGGATCGTACGCGACAGTGGGCCATATGGCGGATCAGGCGCTGACGAGCTTAAACGCCGATTTTTCTTTTATCGGCGTAGACGGGGTAGACTTGCAGGCGGGTTTCACGACCCCCAATCTCATGGAAGCCCATACCGATGTCATGATGCTGCGAGCAGCCAATCGCGGCGTTATCGTAGCCGATCACAGCAAATTCGGGAAGATCGCTTTGTCCCCCGTCGCGCGCGTCAATGAAGCATCGCTGCTGATCACGGATCACGATGCGAATCCCGAGTACGTTGCGGAACTTCAACAAAGAGGATGCAATGTATGGACATGCCCTGAAGATCGTGGAATCTAAAACTTGCATGGTCAGGCGGCCACCTCATGCTGGATGATATCGCGCTGGAGAATGTCAGGGGCCAGCAAGCGTTACTGAAGATTGGGTTTGAGCGCGAGCCGTCGCTGGAAATCGACGCCTTCACACAGTCTTGAGGAAATCCTCGACCACACGAAGATACTCGTCGGGCTCCTCCAGAAAGGTCATGTGGGCGCTGTGATCAAAGACATGATACTGTGAGTCCCGAACGAGGCTTCGGTAATAGGCTGTTGTTTCCGGCGTGGCTTCATCAAATCTCCCACAGAGAAACAGGGTGGGAATTCTGATTTCATGCAAACTTGGCGTAACGTCAAACTCCTTCAAGTTTCCGGCAGCAGAAAACTCTGACGGACCCCACATGGTATTGTAAACCTGCATATTCGCCGTCTCGAAGGCTTGCTCCAACACCGGAGGCCAAGGGTTCAGCCGACACACATAGCGCTTGTAAAACAGCATCATGGCCGCTTGATACTCCTCACTGTCAGTCGTACCGGCGGCTTCGCACCGTGCGATGGCGTCCTGCGCGTCCACAGGCAACTGCTTCAAATGCGCCTCCTGGTCCTTCGCCCATCGCGGAGCGCTCAGACATGGGCTCGAAAAAATGACGCTCCGCACCCCTGTTGGCTGTGTGAGCATATATGAGCCCGCCAGCATCGTTCCCCATGAGTGGCCCAGGAGGTGAATCTCATCCAGATCCAAGGCGCGGCGCAGTTGCCCGAGTTCCTCGACAAAGCGATCCGCTCGCCAAAGCGCAACATCATTCGGCCTGTCCGATTTTCCCGCGCCCAATTGGTCATACACAATCACGCGTCGTTCGTCGCCCATCGCGCCCAGCCAACCGTCTGTTCCCAGGCTGGAAAATCCGGGTCCGCCATGCAGCAATACGAGTGGAGTTCCACTGCCTTCGCCAATCATTTTGTACCAGATGCGCCCTCCGGTAACAGCCACATATCCTTCTCTCATAAGACAACGATCCTTCCCAACGCAAAATTTATATTCCGCCGTTCGCGGAATTCGCAGTAGTCAGGGCATACTGAACCAGGTTTTCGATGGTCCGGTCCATATGGGCAAAACGCGGGTCGGCAGTTTGACCCGCCTTCCATCGATAGTAAATCTGCTGCACAATGACGGTCAGCTTAAAATAGCCAAAAGTTGCATGGAAACGAAAATGGGAGATATCGCGACCACTGCGCTGCGCATAGGCTGCGACGAATTCGCGTCGCGTCATGAACCCGTCCTGCACCGTCACAGGCGGTTTCCCAAGCCCCTTTTTCAACAATTCCGGATCGTCCGCCTGAACCCAGTAACTCATTGCGGTTCCCACATCCGCGAGGGGATCTCCGACAGTCGTCATCTCCCAGTCGAACAGCCCCGCCATCTTCGACAGATCAGGCGTAAACATCGCATTGTTGAACTTGTAATCGTAGTGAATGATCGTCGCTCCAGACTCGGGCGGAGTATGGCGCACGAGCCACTTCTTCAGTTCCTCAAGCCCAGGCACGTCTCCGGTTGTCGCCCGCTCAGACCTGGAAATCCATCCGCGAACCTGACGCTCCATGAATCCTTCCGGATGAGTCGTGCTGGCCAACCCGGTTTTTGCATAGTCTATCGAGTGAAGTTTTGTCAACTCGTCCACCATCGTCTCCGACAGCCTGCGGCACAACTCCGGCGTCACCGTCACTCCTTCGGGAAACTCCGTATCGAGAACCACGCCGTGTTTACGCTCCATGACGAAAAAAGGGCTGCCCACAGCGGTCGCGTCTCTTGAAAACACCAGTGGTTTCGGCGCCAGTGGGTAGTACGGGTGGAGTTCCTTGAGGATGGTGTATTCCCGTTCCATGTCGTGAGCCTTCGGCGCCACGGGTCCGAGCGGAGGCCGGCGCAGAACCGCCTCCCACTCGCCGACCTGGAGACTGTAGGTCAGATTCGAATGCCCTGCGGCAAACTGCTTCACTTGCAATGGACCGCTCGGCAAGTCTGGGATGTGGACGCGCAAAAACGCTTCCAGCTTGGTCATGTCCAACTCTTCTCCACTGCGAATCGGGATCGTGTCTTCCATGCCGATCACTCGCCTTCTCTATGCTGAAAATACGGTGGTCCCTGCCCGCCAGGACGGATCATGCATGCCGCTGCCGCTCAGACAGCCGCGGCCTAAAGACCGCTAATACTCGCTGCAGCGGCATGCATGATCCGTCCTGGCGGGAGTCCTCCGCTGTCGCTAAACTCGCGACGGGCGCAATATATGACTCTTCCCCGAGCAAGCCTTGCATTCGCGAAGAATACTGACGGCGCTTTTTCATTCACTCGCAATTCCCTGCAGAATCATAGCCACAAAGATCTCGGCCACTTCCCGATCTGACATGTCTCCGGTCGGACGGAACCATTGGTAGCTCCAGTTCGTGATGCCAAGGATCCCCAACGCAACAATTTTGACGTTCAAGTTTCTCCGAAATTCGCCCGCTTCAACGCCCATTCTCAACAGAGTTTCAGTATTTATCCTAAATTGGTTCCTCTTCGTTACAATCGACGCCAACCGCTCTTCATTCAGGTGCCGCATTTCGCGGAAAAATACGCGTGCACTGGTTCCCTGTCGTTCGATGGTCCGAATCAGCATATGGACAACGTCAAACAACTTCGTCCTGGAGTTCTTGTCCGGATCGTTGATGATCCGCTCCTGGCGCCGCAACATGTCGTCGATGTAGCGCAGATGGATATCCATCAACAGTTTTTCTTTACTTGTGAAGTAGTAGTAGAACGTTCCCTTCGTAACGCCGAGTCCGTCGCAGATGTCCTGAATCGACGTTTCGCTAAACCCCTTCTGTTCAAATAGTTGAATACTCACTTGCGTGATTTTCTCTTTCATTCGTTTCTCAGCGTCCTTCATTCGATCCCCGGCCATGCGGGTCTATTTCCGATATTTCTGCAACTCATAACGCGCCACTTGCGCACGGTGCACTTCGTCAGGCCCATCCGCAATGCGCAAAGTACGCGCATTGGCCCAATGAGCGGCCAAGGGAAAATCATCGCTCACCCCAGCTCCTCCGAAGGCCTGAATCGCACGGTCGAGCACGTTCAGCGCAATATTCGGAGCCACCACCTTGATCATGGCAATTTCCATCTTGGCTGCTTTATTCCCGACCGTATCCATCATGTAAGCGGCCTTGAGGGTCAACAACCTTGCCTGCTCAATCTCCATGCGCGACTGGGCAATCCAGTCCTGGACGACCCCTTGGTCAGACAAACGCTTGCCAAAAGCTATACGGTGTTCCACTCGTGCGCAGAGCAATTCGAGGGCGCGTTCCGCTGCGCCAATCACGCGCATACAGTGATGGATGCGTCCAGGACCAAGTCGCCCTTGCGCGATCGCAAACCCTTTCCCTTCCCCCCAGATCATGTTGTCGGCCGGAACCCGCACGTTTGCAAAGGTGATCTCCGCGTGGCCGTGAGGAGCATGGTCGTAGCCGAAGACCGACACCATCCGTTCCACTGTAACCCCTGACGCGTCGAGAGGCACCAGTATCATGGACTGCTGTTCATACTTGGGGGCGTCCGTGCTGGACTTGCCCATCACAATCGCAATCCTGCACCGGGGATCGCCGCCTCCGGATGACCACCACTTGTGACCGTTGACCACATACTCGTCGCCGTCGCGCACCACGCTGGCAGAGATGTTGGTCGCATCGGCCGAAGCGACGTCCGGTTCCGTCATGGAGAAACACGAACGGATTTCACCGTTCAACAAAGGCGCTAACCAGGTCTCCTTTTGTTTCTCCGATCCATAACGGACCAGCACCTCCATGTTCCCCGTGTCTGGCGCGTTGCAGTTGAACACTTCCGGCGCAATCAGCGACCGTCCCATAATCTCGCACAGCGGCGCATATTCCAGATTGCTGAGCCCCGCCCCGTAGTCGCTGTCAGGCAAAAAAAGGTTCCACAGCCCAGCAGTCCTGGCTTTTTCCTTGAGTTCCTCGACAATGGGCGGCACGGCTCCCCAACGGTCTGGGAGCGCTTTCAACTGCTCGTTGTACACGGACTCATTGGGATAAATATGTTCGTTCATGAATTCGGTTACTTCAGCCTGCAACCGCTTGACCTTTTCCGAATACGAGAAATCCAAACGCCCCACCCCTCACATACTGACCGGTTGGTATGTGCTCCAGTGTAGTATACAACTAGAATGCGGAAAGCTACAACAAGGTTGTTGTCGATCCCATTATCTATTATAGTGAGTTTGCTATATAGTAGGATTCAAACACAGACAAGAACATATCTGGACGAAGTTCCTGCCACTGCGCAGCACCAACAACCGAGAAGAAAAATACGCCTGCGGCGATTTTTCGGGATTGGGGGAAGTTCATGAGCAACGAGGTCGCACTCGAAATAAAAAATTTGACAAAGGTGATCGGTCGAAAGACAATCGTCGATGACCTGTCGTTTGCTGTGCGTAAAGGGGAAGTATTTGGACTTCTCGGACCGAACGGCGCGGGGAAAACGACTACGATCCGGATGATCGTGGGCTTGATCGGGATCACCAAAGGAAGCGTCCTCGTGCACGAGGTGGACGTGACCAAAGACTTCGAATCCGCGATGAGCCATGTGGGCGCCATCGTTGAAAATCCGGAAATGTACAAGTATTTGAGCGGGTATCAGAATCTGCTTCACTTTGCCCGCATGACACCCGGCGTCAACCGGGCCCGTATCGACGAAGTGGTCGAGTTGGTCGGATTGAAGAGTCGCATTCACGACAGGGTTCGGAAGTATTCGCTGGGCATGCGGCAACGTTTGGGCCTGGCTCTGGCTTTGTTGCGGGATCCTTCCATATTGATACTGGACGAGCCGACAAACGGACTGGATCCGGCCGGAATACGGGAGTTTCGCGATCATTTGCGTTCGCTCGCTTCGCAGCGGGGCATGTCTGTCATCGTATCTTCGCATCTGCTCGCAGAGATGGAACTGATGTGCGACCGGGTGGCCATCATTCAAGACGGCAAACTGGTCGACATTCGATCCATCAACGAAATGAAGGGCGATGCGGCGTCTGCGGCCCAGACCACGCGGTTCAAGGTGGACAATCATGAACTGGCGAGGAGCATTTTTGCAAAAGCGGATCTCGCATGTCAAACCGCGCCGGATGGCAGGGAATTGGATGTGATGCTCGACCCTCTCGCCGTGGCCGATGTGGTTGCAGCCTTGGTTCACGCTGGTGTAAAGGTGTCCGGAGTCCGCACAGTCACCAGGACCCTGGAAGAATCGTTCCTTGAGATGACAGGAGAGGTGCGGCATGCTTAAACTCATTCAAAATGAATCCATCAAGATCGCCTTGCGTTTGCGGACCTGGATCATGGCGGCGCTGATCGTCGTGATCGTGCTGGTCGCGGCGATCGTCATCAATGCCCATCTCAAACCAAACGCAAACTGGAAACAGGCGCTGTTGAGCCAGAACGCCCAAGCTGAGGCAACGCTCTCCAATCCGCACGTATACCTGCCTCCGATTGACCGTTCGCGGATCAAAGCACAAGTGACCATAAACACGTATGACATCGCTCACAATCTTCCTCCTGGACACCAGGACGCATGGGTATTCACCATCGGTTCGCTAAGCGTAGGCCAAATCGGAGTCGTGTTCGTAACGGTCTTGGCAGGCGATATCGTCGCAGGCGAATTTGCGAGCGGAACGATCAAAGCCTTGCTGACACAACCTGTGAATCGAACGCGCATCATTCTGTCAAAATACGTGTCCGTGCTGCTCGTTACGTTAGCGATGTTTGTACTGGTGCTCGTTTCGTCGATTGTCATCGGAGGGATCTTTTTTGGTTTCAACGGCGTCGGTGAACCGCTCGTCTTCGTGAACGTCAAACAGATGGTCACGCAGATGACGACGGGGTCCTATATACTCCTTGGGTATGCGTTTGCGCTGATCTCGGGCGTCATGATCGTGACGATCGCCTTCATGATCTCCGCCGTCTTTCGGAGCAGCGCCCTGGCGATCGCCCTTTCGATCATAACCCTGTTTGTCGGTGTCTCCTTGGTACAGTTGCTGAGCAGCTTCACATGGGACAAGTACATTCTTTTCGCCAATACGGATCTTATGCAATACATCACGGGCGGGCCGCCCGTCGCCGGTATGACGATGGGCTTCTCAATCGTTGTGCTGGCGGTCTATTTTATCGTGTTGAACGCCGTCTCGTGGCGGGTGTTTGTACAGCGCGACGTGTCTTCGTAAGGGGAGCAGTGATAACCCAAATTTGGGCATGCGCACAGCGGCAGATATAGCGTCCGACTGAAGCCACGGACGCTATATCCGGAGTGACCGCGCCGCTTTGCGGACTTTATCACTGCTCCGCTAGACGTCCGTTCCAACAAATGTAGAAAGTATATCGCACGCCTTATATCCTCGGCCGAGGTATTCGTGCTGCTTGACATTCTCTACATTCTCTTTAGTGTACGGTATACATCATCATCGTTGCGCTTTCCTATTACAACGATGCGAACACTCTGAGCGTCGGAATCATAGATAATGCGATACTCCCCCACATCCACCCGTCGATAGGCGTATCCAATGAGTTGTTTGGAGTCTTGCGGTTTGGCTTCCGTCATAAGATCAAATACGCGGAGTACCACCTGACGAAATTGCTTGGCATCCAGTGCGGATAAAAAGTCTCTTGCCGATTTACTGAGAGCGATTTGTCTCATTTAACTTCTCCTGAATCCATTGCGCCGACTCTGCCGCAGACAGAAATCCGTTTGCTTCTGCCGCCTTGGCTAACTGGCCCCAATATGCGTCCTCGATCATCTGTAGACGCTCATAATCACGATAGGATAGAACGACCGCAATTGGCCGACCGCTTTTTTCGACTAGCATCGGTTCGATATTCAATTGTGCCAAATGCTCACCAAATCGATGGCGAAACTCCGTAGCACTAATTGTCTTCATCCCACTCACCCACCATTCATTTCGTTCAATTTGATGATATATGAGTGTTCGGAACGCGTCAATTCATTTATCCGCCATCTTGAAACGCCTTATGGCGCGAGTCGTAATGGCGTATCCATGACCATTCATGCGCTGATCCATGAAATATCCCATCGTGCAACTATCCCACGCCCCCCGCACGACATTGCTCAGATTCACCCGTCCAATCAGCTCGTTCGTACAACTCCATGCGCCTTATGAATACATGCTGTGCCTGAAGTTTCACAGAGTGCCCTCCCTTTGCGAAACGGGTCTGCCGATGATCTGTCCAGTCGCGCTTCGCAATGATATAATCAGTCAGCCATGATGCGACGGCGGTTCAGACGGAAGCCGTAAATTGGCGAATTGCCCTTATGGATTCTAGCGTCGTGTGCACATCCTGCCATTCACCGTCTTCGCTGACCCAGCGTCCATCTTCGTGTTGCAAAGTTTGCAATTTGTCTATCGCGTCTGAGATCAACGGATGATCCGGAGTGATACCCATAACACACAAGGCATTAACCAACCACGCCAGATTGCTCGCTTCCAGCACCGCTAACTTGGAGTGCAAGTAGGTAAGTATTGATTGCGCATCCTTGTGTTTCCCCAATGAATACAGAAGACCCGCAGCCAACCAGTTCGCATGCAGGAACCCGGGCAAGTAGCCTTTATTGAGGTTCGAGGCAAGGAACTCTCCGATCATGGTTAGACAGGGGTCTGAACTCCGGAAATGAGAAATCCAGCAGCCTGCGTTCGCCGTTATGTACAGTTTTGCCGACGCGTCGCCAGGCTTCGCCCAAGGCGGGGCAACGGTTGCCAGCGTGGCGTCCTCTTCAAATGATCCATCCGTGTTTTTCCTTTCGATCAGGAAGGATATTGCCTTGTCAATAAACTCTTCTGACCTCAGCCCCAGTTGCTCACACTGCGCCAAACTGTAACAGGTGGCATCGATTGAACTTGCGTCTGGCGCCCAGAACGGCGCCCAACTGCCATCTTCCCGTTGCATCATCTTCAGAGCATCGACTGCCTCTCGAACCAGTGCCTGATCTTGAAGCAAAACATGCAAACGCGCCTGTTCCACTGTGTTTCCGTGGTCCTGTACAAATTTGATCGCCAACTGAATATCTGCCATCGTTCCACCCCTTATCGTCGTCCACACAGAAAAGTCAGTCAATACTAATTGTGATTACAACACTTTAGCTGTGCAGATGTCAATGTTCTTCTGCAAGAGCGGGCAACTTCATTGAACCCGAAACAACCTCAGGTGCAGGCGCCATCGAAGAAACCTCCCAAATTGACGGTGGCGGGCCTGAAAAAGAAACTTCGGAACTCTTCGCAACAAGAATTGGTCCAATTGGTCGCGGAATCCTTTGCGTCAGGCAGACAGGCACAACAGTCACGACCACATATCAGGCAAGAGTAAGCCCACGCACCGAAACAGCGTGTGATTGTCTTCGATCTTCAGAAGGGTACTCATTTTTCGGAGGCTCAATCTTCAAAATCGACTTGCTGTATATACTCTCCAAACAGCGGATGATACAAGGTGTACATACCGCGCCCTTTCCGTATCACCAGATTTTTTTGTACCAATCGGCTCAATAGACCACTGTTCTGCACATCTTTTGCCGGACAAGCACCCGGTGCAGCCGCGGCGATTTGGCGCAAAATCGTCCGCTCTCCCGGCGGAACGGATGACCAATCCACATCAAAACGCTCCGCATAGATCAAACGTAAAATCCCCGGCCACTTGCCTTCACAATACGAAACATCCAAATTGACCCGCCGTTCACTATGTGCCTTCATCAGCATAACGCGCATGATAAAAGTCACAAAATACGGATGACCGTTTGTTTTATTCTGTATCCAATCCAACGTTTCGTCCGGTATGGTGATTCCCGCCTGCACTCGCTCCACGGGATATCGTATTGCATCTGCCAAATCTTCGCGATCAAAGGGTTTGAGGTTCATTTTATTAAAAAAACGAACGACAGGCTCCGATTCCAAGCGAATATCTTCAAATAGTTCCGATGGGCCGGTGATCACTAACCCATAGCGAGCACCCAGTAAATGTAGATCCTGTATCACTGCTCGCAGGATCAGAAATGCCTGTTTGTCCAATGACAAAAGCAGATGCGCATCATCTAATATCAACAAAATCCCACACTCGCGATCAGCCAAAAACCTTTCCCACAAATCCCTTAATTGACGACGCAGAATATCTGCCGCTCCAGCGGTCGCCATATCTGGGCGTTGCCTCTTTGTCACCGTAAGCCCCAACGCGTGAATGGATAACTGCCAGTCACGCAATTGTTCCATCGCCTTTTCAGACCACCCTTTGTGTTTGGATAACTCATCCGCGACAAATGAAACCAGCATGGAAAAAAAACCATAGAGAGAGTCGTATCCCCGGGAACAACTGATGAACACAGGAAAGATATCAAACGGCGCCTGACGGCAACTGTGCATAAATCGATTTGCCAAGCTGGTTTTGCCAATTCCCCACGGTCCGAGAATCGCGATGTTCCACGGGCCGGAACTTGATGGGTGTAAGCTGGGGATAACCCCCTCTTCAAACCACGCCAGTTCTCTCTTACGGTTCGCAAAGTATCGAATGTCAGCCGGATAATTGGGATTGAATGGATTGAGAAACATACGTCACCCCTCCAAAAAAAGCATTTATTCGCGTAGGAAGTGAATACATTGTATTATTTGTAGTTTTCCATGTCAATATACGACACTCCGCAGACGCAGTGCTGACGCATGAAGTTGAGAGCCCTTGACGGGCTTGGTTTGTTGGAGGGTTCCAAGAAAATTTTCTTGCAAATACCACT
>JAJYTO010000290.1 GCA_021793015.1 Bacillota bacterium | reverse complement strand
CAGCACGAAGCGCCCGCCTCGAGTTACATCAAATGCTTCTTGCAAGTACGCCCTGTATTTCTGCCGGACGACCTCTATTTTCCGACGCACCCGTTCCTCTACAATGCGTATTTGCTTGCGAATGCGAGCCAACTCGTGACTGGCGCCATCCAGAACTTCCTCGTGTTCCACGCAGCGCGCGATTTCTGCGCGCAAGTCGGGCAACGATACCAGCGATAACGCGTACGAGCTCACGACAGGAGCGACGTCGCTCTTTCTGGCCATGTACAATCGCAACTGTTCCATCCCATCAAGAAAGCGGGCAAATTGGGTAATTTGTACGATTCCCAAAACCAACCCCTTGTTCATTGACTGCATGATGGCATGAATCCCGTCCAAGGAAGGGACGGGTACGCTCGAAGATGCAATGACACGCAGCGCCTCCTCCGTCTCCGTCAACCAGCGCTTGATTTGTCGTACATCGGTAGACGGCGTCAACGCTTCAACCTGCTGTCGTCCCAGATGGGAAACGGTGCACGACAGCAACCGAGTCTTAATCTTGTCATAATCCAGCAGGCTAAATGCACTCGACAACATTCGGAACTCCCCTTTTCTCTCCAATTCTCTGGTGCCCTTCATAAAACAAAGCACACTGCCGCAAAGCCAATTGCATAAACAAAAAACAGGCGAACGAGAACCAACGCGTGGTTATCGCTCGCCTGTTTGACGATGCCTGTACCGTCTGTCCTCATCCAATCAAGTTGGCGCCGCAGACTATCCAGAGCCTGCCGGTCTGAAGACATAAAAAAACCCGTGCGCAACGCACGAGCCCGTAGACGATATCAGTTAAACATCGTGTTTACGCAGCGCGATTTTACCGTTGTTCTTCTCTGCAGTGCACACGGAAACAATCCTACTGGTCAGCCGATGAGAGTCATCCGCTCACGCAGGGCTGGTTGGTCATGTGTGCACAGATATGCAGTTGGCTAACGAAGAACAACGCTTCCCGACATAGAAACATCTCCTATAATACGATCTTTATTTAGGTTACTACGTGCCACATGGTCAAGTCAATCGGTATCTTGATCCGCGATTCACTCGCGAAATGGACTTTTCATAGGCACCTCGAGCGTGTGTGCCGCTTCCCCCATCTGTGCCCCCGAGCGCATCAGAAACGCGACGAGGATCTCCGGCTGACGCGTCTGCCGTTCCAGATCACGACGGTACAACGTGCGAACCTCTTGGGAGTACAGGGTTGAGGCGATAAACGCCAACGGGATGAGTAGCCAAAAGAGCGGTTCACGAAACAAGACGGCCAACGCGCCAGGCAGGCCACTGATCAGTAGTGTCGTTCGGTACAAGACATCGGCTATAGTTCCGGCTGCCCGATGAACGCCGCATCTTGCTCCAGTCGCTGCCGAAACGTATGCATGGATGCTTTGACACGTGGGTTTGCTAAGGAAAATGTATATCGAACAAATCTTTATGGTATACTGAATTCAGCATTCTGAATGTCGGACAAAACAAATGGAGGGTCTTCGAATGTTTGATATCCAAGTAAATGAACGAGGTCAAATCACGATTCCCAAACCGTTGCGCGACAAGGTACACATTCATCCGAATGAAAACCTGAAAATTGACGTTGACGAATATGGTCGGTTGGTTTTGTACAAGAAGGACCTCATTGACGATCTCGAGGATCTAATCAAGCGCGACCTGATTAACGAAGGATTTAGTGAGTCTGATTTCGCAGAAAAGATCCCGGAGCGCAAAAAGGAACTGGCCAAGACGCTCATGGTGATGGTGAAGGAAGCGGAGATGGAATTCGAACGTGGTGAGTCCACTTCTCTGGAGAATCTGAAAAAAGAAGTCACAAATGAGGATCGCCTTTGATGTATGACTTACGGATTTCGAATCAAGCAGAGAAGGACTTGAAACGTCTGGATAAGCCGATGATCCATGCCGTTTTGTCCGCCCTCGAAACTATCGCAGAAAATCCACATGCAGGAGAACCGCTCCACGGCGATTTATCCCATCTTAAGAAGTGGAGTTTTACCCATATGGGGGTTGGTTATCGCATCGCTTACCGGATATACGAAGAACGTGTGAAAGTCGCAATCATACACATTGGAACGCGTGAAAATTTTTATGATGAACTGAAGCGCAGGCAATAAAGACGGCTATCTATCCAACCACATTACGTTTCGCTATCAATTGGGAGAATTGGATCTTCCGCCCAGCGGCAGAAGTGACACAGATGACAAGACGTATATTCATACGGCAGGCAGTCCCAGTCCAATGGCGGCCTATGCCGTGTCGACGAGCCCCTTTAAAACCATCGCCGTTCAGTCTAACGCAACTTTACCATGAATCTCCGGTCAGGGGGCAATATTCGCTTCCTTCTTATGTCGCACTCCGGCCCAAGATGTCGGTGAGTTCCTTTGGGCCGTTTCAATTTGAACCCCCGAAGTCTCATAGCCCCTTAAGGTCAACGAGACATTGATATCGAAATAAAGTTCGAGACCTCTCTCGTTAAAGTGCATGGTATAAGCCACGCAATATGGGGTTTCAATGTAAAGCAGTGTCAACTTTAACGTGTGACAATCTGGCCAGGCTGCAAACGTGACGGCCTCTTGCCGATGTAATGATAAGTCCTTGATAAATTCATCATGAGTATGTACCGGGGACTGAAGATCAAATAGGAGTATACGCTCCTCGCGCTCCACATGACAAAGCCGAACCTTTAACCTGTCCCCTTCACGGAAAAACCCGACCCTTTGAAGCTTCTCCGGATTATCCTCTATCTGGTACCAGCGACCATCGAGATCTGGGATATTGTCGGGGATTGGATGGGCTGTTGGAACTGAACAGGTCATATCAGCTAGGCGTTGCCGAAGGACAACACTATCTTCCGCTGACGGCAGAACGTTTCTGTTTCCTTCCCACTCGTCAACTATATGCTCATAGATTAAATCGAGTAACGTCTGAGTTTCCTGATTGGTATTCTTAAAGGCCGATGTTGCTGCAATGACGATTCTTTGTTCGGGAGCGACAAAGCAGAGTTGGCCAAACGCACCGTCACCCCTGAAGCAGCCTCTGCGGCATAAATGAAATTGGTAGCCATATCCTTGCGCAGAATCGATTCCGGTTGCCCCTTGGCGATTATCGCTTTGTTCTTGGGTGGCCAAAGCCACGTACGCTTCGGAAACAATCGTTCCCCCCTCATACTTACCCATATCCAAGAGCATTTGTCCAAATTTGGCAACGTCCTCAGTTGCCAAACTCAACCCCATGCCTCCAGCGGTGATGCCCATCGGACAAGTTTCCCATTCCGGGCGCTTGATACCCAAGGGTTCGAACAGCCGGGGCATCAGGAAATCAACCAAATGTTGACCGGTCGCTTTCCAAATGATCGCCGACAACATGTAACTGGCAGGCGTA
>JAJYTO010000001.1 GCA_021793015.1 Bacillota bacterium | reverse complement strand
TTCCGATCTGACCCTGGCCCATCTGACTGCGGCCGAGCTCGGCGCGCAACTGACGCTGCTTGAACTGCAGGGGAAGATCAAACGCGGCGATGACGGACGATTCTTCCCGTCAAGCGGTCACTGAGCATCGCAGTCGCCACTGTCCCGGGGACATGTGATAAAGTCCGCACTGCGCCTGCCCTAATTTGGATTATCACTGCTCCCCTAGGCGCAGATCCCGGCAGCAGGTGTTTGCATACTCTTTGCATTGAGTGATAAGATGTGTTGAATTCAGGGAGGCGAGGAGGGAAACGATGGCAGACTATCTGGTCATCGTCGAGTCGCCGGCAAAAGCGAAGACAATTGGGAAATATTTGGGTAGCCGTTATCTGGTTAAAGCTTCCATGGGCCATGTTCGCGATTTGCCGAAAAGTCAGCTTGGCGTGGACGTCGAACGCGAATTTGAACCCAAGTACATCACGATTCGCGGCAAGGGTGACGTTCTGAAACAACTGCGTGAATCGAGCCGCAAGGTGAAGGCGGTGTACCTGGCCGCAGACCCGGATCGCGAAGGAGAAGCCATCGCCTGGCATCTGGCCAAGAGTCTTGAATTGGATCCAGAGAGACCGTGCCGGGTGGTGTTTAACGAGATCACCAAAGAGGCTGTCAAGGACGCCTTTAAGCATCCGCGCGCAGTCAACATGGATCTTGTTCACGCCCAACAGGCGAGACGCATTCTCGACCGACTGGTTGGGTATCGCATCAGTCCGCTGTTATGGAAGAAGGTAAAGCGGGGGTTGTCGGCCGGGCGTGTGCAGTCTGTGGCGGTGCGTCTGGTCGTTGACCGGGAGCGAGAGATTCGCGGCTTTATTGCGCAGGAATACTGGTCCGTGATCGCCCAGTGTCAAGCGCATGGAGAGAAATTCCAGGCCGCGTTTTTCGGATATGGGAAGGGTAAAGTGGAGCTTCATTCGCAGACGGAAGTCGAGCAGTTGCTGGCGCTCATCGGCGATGCGGAGTTCGTGGTGGGCGCGGTAAAGGCGAGTGAACGAAAGCGCAATCCGTCTCCGCCGTTTACGACCAGCAGCCTGCAGCAGGAAGCGGCGCGCCGGATTTCCTTTCGTCCCCAAAAGACGATGTCGATCGCCCAGCAACTTTACGAAGGGGTCGATCTTCCCAGGGAGGGATCGGTTGGCCTTATCACCTATATGCGCACCGATTCCACCCGTATTTCGGAGACCGCGTTGACAGAGGCGCGCGCGTACATCCGGGATGTGTACGGAACGGACTATGTTCCGCCAAAACCGCGTGAATACAGTGTGAAAAAGAACGCCCAGGATGCGCATGAAGCAATCCGCCCCACCTCGGTGGCGCGCCATCCTGATACGCTCAAGGAAGTGCTGAGCCGCGATCAGTGGAAGTTGTATCGATTGATATACGAGCGTTTCATAGCCAGCCAGATGGCCTCGGCAGTGCTCGATACGATGACGGTTGACATTGTCGCGGGGTCGGCGGTGTTTAGAGCGACTGGGTCGAAGATCAAGTTTCCCGGCTTTATGAAACTGTACATTGAATCCACCGACGAAAAACAGGATGAGGAAGGATACCTGCCCGCACTGCAGACGGGGCAGACGCTTCAGCCAAGGCCGCCTCTCAAGCCTGAACAGCACTTTACGCAGCCGCCTCCGAGGTATTCCGAGGCCCGGCTGATTCGCGCGATGGAGGAGCTTGGCATCGGTCGGCCCAGCACGTATGCGCCCACGATCGACACGATCCAAAAGCGTGGGTATGTCCTGCTGGAAGAGAAACGGTTTGTGCCGACCGAACTTGGTGAGATCATCGTCGATTTAATGAAGGAATTCTTTCCGACGATTGTGGATGTCGACTTTACGGCCCGGCTGGAGCAACAACTGGATGATGTGGAAGACGGTTCGAGCAATTACATTCATATGCTCGGCGACTTCTACCGCAATCTGGAAGGGTATCTGACCGTTGCGGAGAAGAGTATGGAGCATATTCAACTGGAAGAGGAGTATGCGGATGAACACTGCGAAAAATGCGGCCGCCAGATGGTGTACAAACATGGGCGGTTCGGAAAATTCCTGGCCTGTCCCGGCTTTCCGGAATGTCGCAATGCAAAGCCCATCCTAAAGGAGATTGGCGTCAACTGTCCGCGCTGCGGGAAACCTCTTGTGGAACGGCGGGGGAAAAAACGCAGACAGTTTTTTGGCTGCACGGGCTATCCCGACTGCAACTATGTGTTGTGGGATGCGCCGGCGGGATTCAACTGCAAGGTGTGCGGAGAACCGATGGTCAAGAAAAGGCAATCCAAGACGGGCCAGGAAGTGGTCGCGTGTTCGAATCCGCAGTGCAAGCATCAGGAGATCGCGCAGGATGCGCGCTGACACCGCCGAGTGAGTGTTTGTGGAGGTGAGACGGTGAGTCAGAGAGTGGTTGTCGTGGGCGCTGGATTGGCTGGTTCTGAAGCCGCGTGGCAGATTGCCAGAACAGGGGTTCCGGTCACTCTCTACGAAATGCGGGGGGTTAAGGGAACCCCCGCTCATCGCGGAGCCGATTTTGCGGAACTTGTCTGTTCGAACAGCCTGCGCGCCGCGAGTCTTTCCAATGCTGTCGGCCTTCTGAAAGAGGAGATGAGGCGTCTCGATTCGCTCATCATGCGCGCGGCGGATCAGACTGCGATTCCCGCCGGGGGTGCGTTGGCTGTTGATCGCGAAGCGTTTTCACGGGTCGTCACGTCTGTGCTCGAACAGCATCCGGGCGTCGAGGTGAAGAGAGCGGAGATAGCGGCCATACCGGAAGACTGCATCGCCGTCGTCGCCACGGGTCCCTTGACGTCAGAAACTTTGAGCGATTCCATTGCGGCGTTTACGGGTGCGGAATCGTTCTATTTTTATGACGCGGCTGCGCCGATCGTTGAGCGATCTAGTGTTGACGATGCCAAAGTGTATGCGGCCTCCCGCTATGGCAAGGGTGAGCCGGCGTATCTGAACTGTCCGCTGACCGAAGAGCAGTTCGACGCCTTCTACCAGGCCCTGATCGAAGCGGAAACCGCACCGCTGCATAAGTTTGAAAAGGAAGTCTATTTTGAAGGGTGCATGCCGATTGAGGTGATGGCCAAACGCGGGCGCCGCACCATGCTGTTTGGTCCCCTCAAACCGGTGGGTCTGCCGGACCCGCGCACAGGCCGCAATCCCTATGCAGTGATTCAACTGCGTCAGGATAACGCCGCGGCGACGCTGTATAACATCGTTGGGTTCCAGACGCATCTGAAATGGGGGGAGCAAGCGCGCGTGTTCCGCTTGATTCCTGGACTGGAGCGGGCTGAGTTCGTGCGCTTTGGCGTCATGCACCGCAATTCGTATCTCAATGCGCCAAAGGTGCTTCTGCCAACCTATCAGGCCAGGCAGCGAGCGTCACTCTTGTTCGCGGGACAGATGACGGGCGTAGAGGGATACGTGGAAGCGGCGGCGTCCGGACTGGTTGCGGGCGTCAATGCGTCGCGGATCGCAAGGGGGCTTAAAACTGTTGCATTTCCGCCGACCACGGCGATTGGCGGCCTCGCCCACTACATCACAAGCGCCGATGCGCGGTACTTTCAGCCCATGAACGCCACGTTCGGCCTGTTGCCAGCGCCGGACAGGAAATTCCGAAGCAAAAAAGAAAAAAATGAGCATATTGTGACGACGGCGCTTGATACAATTCAGAATTTTATGCAGATCGAGGCTTTGTAGCTTGCGACCGTTCAATGTGACGTGTTACGATACGCTTGCCGTTGCACGGTCGGGGTGCAGCGTGCGCTTTGGCAAAGGAGTCATGGACCGCCATGGACGATTCGCTCCAGACAGACTTATCCAGAGAGTGGTGCGCGGCCATCGATATGTTCAGGGCATATCTCACGACGGAGCGCACTCTGTCCGAGCACACGGTGTCCGCCTACATGAACGACGTCACCGCATTTGCGGCGCATGTGGGGGGCGCGCCGGGCATCGTTGCGCCGACTGCGATTCGCCATTATCTTGGGCATCTTGTGGAAAGGGGCCTGAGCCGGCGCACCATGGCGAGGAAGATGAGCGCTCTGCGCGCCTTTTACCGGGCGCAGGCGCGCTCCGCCGAGGCGCCGGGATCGCCGGCTGCTGCGGTGAGGGCGCCGCGACTGGGCAATCGTTTGCCAACGTTTCTTTATGTTGAGGAAATGTTTCATCTCCTGGCGGCTCCTGACGTCGCAACTCCGCTTGGAATGCGGGACCTGGCCCTGCTGGAATTTCTCTATGCGTCAGGATGCCGGATCGCGGAGTGCGTGGCGCTGGAGGCCGCCGATATCCGGTTGGATGCGGGGGCGGTCCGAGTCATCGGCAAGGGGAACCGCGAGCGCATTGTACTGTATGGCGCGGCAGCCCAGTCGGCCTTGCGTTCCTATCTGGAGCGCGCGCGTCCTGTGCTGGCCGGGCGAGATGAAAACGCTTTGTTCGTCAACAGCCGCGGAACACGACTGACTGATCGGTCTGTCCGGCGAATGATTGACCGTTACGTGCAACAGGCGGCGATCGGAAAACACGCAACGCCGCATACTTTTCGTCATTCCTTTGCGACTCACATGCTCGAAGGCGGTGCGGATCTCCGCGTGGTGCAAGAACTGCTGGGCCACCAGAGCCTGTCTTCGACTCAGATCTACACGCACACTGCCACTGAACATCTGTTGCGGGTGTATGAGGCGGCCCATCCGCGCGCGTGATTTCGCTGGGCGTGACGCACATTTGCCGAAGTCGGGGAGTTTTCTATGGACGCCTTTCATGCGACAACGATATTCGCGATCAAAACAGAACGAGGCGGCGCCATGGCGGGCGACGGACAGGTCACTTTTGGCAATTCCATGGTCATGAAAGCCACCGCCAGGAAAGTGCGGCGTCTGTACCGCAACGAGGTCATCGTCGGTTTTGCAGGCAGTGTGGCGGATGCATTCGCGCTGACCGAACGCTTCGAACAGAAGCTTGAGGAGTTTCATGGCAATGTGCCGCGCGCCGCTGTGGAACTGGCGAAAATGTGGCGTACAGACCGCATGCTGAGCAAATTGGAAGCGATGTTGGTCGCTTTGTCGAAAGACCATTTGCTTCTGATATCCGGAACAGGTGAAGTGATCGAACCGGATGACGGCGTATGCGCCATCGGATCGGGCGGCGGCTACGCGCTGGCCGCCGGACGGGCGCTCGTTCGCCATACGGCCATGTCGCCGCGGGAAGTGGCGCATGCAGCGCTGGCCATCGCCGGTGAGATCTGCGTATTCACCAATGATCAGATTGTGGTCGAAGAGATTTGACCGCCACAAGGGGCGACTCCGCTATGCAAAATTTGTCTCCAAGCCAGATTGTGGTTGAACTTGACAAGTATGTCGTTGGCCAAAAAGACGCCAAACGCGCGGTGGCGATCGCACTGCGCAATCGTTACCGACGGTCCAGACTCCTGGCTGAATTGCGGGAAGAAGTCACACCGAAGAATATTTTGATGATCGGCCCAACCGGTGTCGGCAAAACGGAGATTGCCAGGCGGATCGCCAAACTGACCGGGGCTCCTTTCGTGAAGGTGGAAGCGACCAAATTCACGGAAGTAGGGTATGTGGGCAGAGATGTCGATTCGATGGTCAGGGATCTCGTTGAGACGGGGATTCGCACTGTCAAAAATGAACGTCTGCAAGCCGTGTCCGGACAGACGGAGGCGCGCGTTTCCGAGCGCATTCTCGAAGCGCTGGCGCCGGACCCGGCCCGCGACCGCACGTTTCGCAATCCGCTTGAGATGCTGTATCAATCCCACTCTGACCGCAGGGAAGTGTCTGACGAGGTGGTGCGGGAACGCGCCCAGTTGAGGCGCGATCTGGACGCGGGGCTGCTTGATGACCGCGTGATTGAGATCCAGATTGAGGATCAGAACGTTCCGACGCTCGATTTTATGCCGGGCATGGGGGCTGAAGGGCTTGGCAATCTGCAGGAGATGCTAGGAAATTTTATGCCAAAACGCAAGAAGAACCGCAAGGTGACCGTCGCTGAGGCGCGCAAGCTGCTGGCCCAGGAAGAGGCCCAGAAGCTCATTGACATGGATGAGGTGGTGTCGGAAGCGGTGCGCAGGGCCGAGGAAGCGGGGATCATCTTCATCGACGAATTTGACAAGATCGCGGCCAAAGAAGGCCGGGGCGGCGCCGACGTGTCGCGAGAAGGAGTGCAGCGCGACATTCTGCCGATCGTCGAGGGGTCCACGGTTATGACGAAGCACGGACCCGTCAAGACTGATCATATCCTCTTCATCGGGGCGGGGGCGTTCCACATGTCGAAGCCGTCGGATCTGATCCCGGAACTGCAGGGTCGCTTTCCCATCCGGGTGGAGTTGTCCAGCCTGTCGGCGGAAGATTTTGAACGCATTCTGACCGAACCTGAGCATGCGCTGCTCACCCAGTATATCGCCCTGCTTGCGACGGAAGACGTCACCGTTTCGTTTCCTCCGGAGGCAGTGCGCAGGCTGGCGGAAATTGCGACCGAGGTCAACGCCAGCACCGAAGACATCGGCGCGCGGCGCCTGCACACGCTGGTGGAACGCGTGCTTGAGGATCTGCTCTTCGCGGCGCCCGACATCGGGGCGACGGAAGTCGTCGTCACTCCGGAGTATGTGGAGGAAAAACTGGGCTCAATCGCCCGCAACCGCGATCTGAGCCAGTTCATATTGTGACAGGGAGGCTGACTTTATGGATTTGCTGACTAAGACCAGACGCATCAACCGTCTCTTGCAACGGGCTGGTCAGTTTGTTGATTTTATGGAAATGGCTGAGGTCATGCGCGACGTGATCGCCGCGAACATCTTTGTTGTATCGCGCACGGGCAAAATTCTCGGATATGCGATCGTGCACGAATTTGAACATGCCGTCACCAATGAAGACGTTCTCAAACAGAGGGTGTTTCCGCGCGACTACAACACGGAACTCCTGCGGCACGACTCCACGGCCGCCAATATCGCCGACGAGGATCCTTTCTGCCTGTTTCCGGACGAAATCACCCGTATGTTCGAACTGAAGTATACAACCGTCGTTCCGGTCATTGGCGGCGGCGATCGCTTCGGAACGCTGATCCTGGCGCGATTCAACCAGCAGTTCACGGAAGAAGACCTGCTGCTCGGCGAGTACGGGGCGACGGTGGTGGGCATGGAAATCCTGCGCTCCCGCGCCCATGAGATCGAAGAGGAAACTAGATCGCGCGCGGTCGTGCAGATGGCTGTGGACTCCCTGTCATACAGTGAACTGGAGGCCATTGAGCATATTTTTGAAGAATTGGACGGGCGCGAAGGTCTTCTGGTCGCAAGCAAGGTGGCGGATCGCGTGGGGATCACTCGCTCTGTGATCGTCAACGCGCTGCGCAAATTGGAGAGTGCAGGCGTTATCGAATCGAGGTCGCTCGGCATGAAGGGAACGTATATTAAGATTCTAAACGATAAATTGCTGCCGCAACTCGATAAGGTGCGTCATCGTTGAATCGTCGCGAGTTTTGAGTGCGTTCCGTTCCTGGAGCGCGGGTGTGCTGTATACATCTGCGCCAGTCCCGGGACCGCGGGGACATTTTGATCCGGCAAGTTGTCGCAGCGCCGCCGTCAGAGAGTGAAAAAGCGTCGACTGCGTTTTTTGGGCTGAAAACCCGCTTGGGGAGGAGTCCTGTATTGCGCCCGTCGCGAGTTTAGCGACAGCGCTGTCTGAGCAGGGGCGCAATACAGGACTCCGACCGGCACGGACCACCGTATTTTTGGGATAGACTCTCATGCCTGAGTTTTGTGAAGCAGGCGCACCGCCAGCAGAGAATGGAAAAGTGCCTGCTGTTTTTGGCGGGTCGGGACGACTCGCCATGCATGCGCCGTCCTGGCCGCCGATTTTTTTCGTCGAAGGCCTCGAATTTTGTCATCTTTTGACCCTCTTGCAGGCAGGGAATTGGCGAATTTTGTTGAATCATAATAGATAAGTCGACAGAGAGGAGGGCATGCCCGGTTGCCGACACTCGATTCGCTTTACATGACATCGCTCCAGGCGGCGCTAAACGCCGCTCAGTTGCGGCAACAAGCGTATGCGAACAACATTGCCAACGTCAATACCCCTGGCTACAAGCGCGAGGTGGTTCATTTTGACAGCCTGTTGCGGGCCCGTTTGGCTGCTTATGGGCTCACTGCAACGCCCGGGCTGCAGATGGCGGCCAATAACGCGCGTGACTTGGGGGGCGCGGCGTCGCTTTCGAACGTGAATCCGGTCATCACGACGGATGCGGCGACGCAGGTTAGCGGAAACGGCAACAACGTTAACATCGATGCGGAGATGAGCGCCCTCGCTCAAAATCAGGTCGATTATGGGACCTTGGTCCAGGATTTGCAGGATCAGTTTGCGACCTTGCGCACGGCCATTACAGGATGACTCAATGTGGCGGTGTCCAGGGTCATGATGCGGCGTCTTTCGGTTTTCCGCGTACGTGAGATTTTGCTTCGGAAAACTCAGGCATGACGGCAGTACATCAGGGAGGGAGCTGATCACCGTGGGACTATTTTCCGGGATGTCCATCAGCGCATCCGGCCTCACGGCCAACCGTACATGGCTGAACGTCATCGCGAATAACATCGCCAACGCCAATACGGCTCGGACCCCGCAAGGAGGTCCCTATCGGTCTGAGGAAGTGGTGTTTAGCCCGATTGCTTCCGGCGGCTTTGGCGCGACGCTGTCGGGCGCGCTGACAGCTTCACAGGGCGGTGCGGCTCAGGGCGTTCAGGTGAGCGGCATCGTGCAGAGTTCGGCTCCATTCAAGCTCGTGTATGACCCAAGCAGTCCAAACGCCGTAAACGGGTATGTACAAATGCCGAACGTGGATATTGCGACGCAAATGCTTGACATGATCGCGGCCACGCGCGCGTATCAGGCCAATGTGACCGCGTTTGGCGCGGCCAAAGCCATGGATGTGCAGGCGATCAACTTAGGGAAGTAGGGATGATGGATGGTCGTTCAACCCACTTCGGGTACGGCCCTGTTGCCGCTCGCGACAGGCAGCGCCGGGAAAGGCGGCGCTTCTGCTCCCGGGGGATTTGGTTCCCTGCTGGAGCAGGCGATTGGCTCCGTCAACCAATCGGTAACCAACAGCATGCAGCAGGGGTTGTCTTTGGCGAGCGGCTCCGCTCCGAGCATTGCGAATGTCATGATTTCCGCGACGCAGGCTCAATTGGCGGTCGACTTGACGGTGCAAGTCCGCGATCGCGTCATTGGCGCCTACAATCAAATCATGAGCATGCAAGTATAGATGAGGGCGTTAAGGTGATGGAATCGGATGAACCCAACTTTAGCCGCATGGCTGAAACGCCTCAGGGCCTACTATGAAGGACTTGAGTCACGACAGCGCAGAAATCTGCTGTTAATTGCCGCTGTCGGTATTGTCACCGCTTTGGTGCTGTCGTTCGTGTTTCTAAATCCCGATTATCAGGTTGTGTTTGCCAATCTCGGGGCAAAATCGGCCGGCCAGATCACGCAAAAGCTGCAGCAAATGAAAATTCCCTATGAGCTGCAGGGCAATACGATCCTTGTGCCTGCGGCGCAGGCGGATCAAGTCAGGATAGACATGGCGATGGTCGGATTGCCAGCGAGCGGCACTGTGGAGTACAGTTCTATCTTTCAACAGGGAAGCCTGCTTGGCATGACGTCGCAGGAACTGAATCTGCAGGTGTTGGGCGTCCTGGAACAACGGATTGGGCAATCGATTCAGTCGATCAACGGCATCGAGAACGCGCAGGTGAACATCGTGCAGCCGCAACCACAGACATTTCTGGACCCCACCGCCAATCTGGGCGCCAAGGCTTCGGTGGTTTTGACGGTGGGACCCGGCATGACGCTGACGTCCGGCCAAATCTTCGGCATACAGCAACTGGTTTCCCATGCTGTGCAGGGGCTCAGTCCGCAAAATGTCAGCATCGTCGATCAATACGGGAATGCCCTGTCGAGTTCGGGAACGGTCGGCGCGAATGCCGGACTTGCTTCGCAACTGCAGACTGAAGTGAGTCTTCAACAGCAGTTGCAAACGTCGTTGGCGAGCCAGTTGCAGGCCAGTCTGATCAAACTGGTCGGACCCGGCAACGTAGAGGTTGTGGTGCATGCCAATGTGACGTTCAATCGGGAGACGCAACAGAAACACATCGTGTCACCGGGGCCCGCACTGTCCAGCCAGACCAACTCCCAAACGAGCACTGGTGGCGGAACAGTCGGAGGCATTGCAGGGCAAACGACGCAGAATATCAATAATCCCGCTTACGGCGCGGCTGGAGCAGGCAACGGAGGATCATCATCGAATCGTTCCGCAACAACCAATTACGATAATAGCTACACCAATACAGCCACCACTTTTGATCCGATTCAGCTTAAGGGATATACGGTCAGCGTCATGGTCAACTCGACGGCGGTTCCGCTTACCGCGCGGCTTTCCCGTGAAATTCAGTCCTATGTGCTAACCGCGGCCGGGCAGCGGGCGACCGGGGCGGCGGCGCCCAGCGTAACTGTGCTCGGCATCCCGTTTGCGCCCACAGCGGTGGTCGCTGGAGCGGCGGGGACATTCTTTGGCTCGCCTCTGGCGATCGGCGCCATTGGATTGTTGGTTGCAGCGGGCGGAGCGGCTGCGGTGATTCTTGTTCTGCGCCGCCGCAGCCGCAAACAGGCGACAGACGAGGCGCTTGATTCTCTGTCTCTCGCGTCGCTTGTGAACATGCCGTCTGAACCTCAGGATGTGGCGGTCTCGAGACAACTGAAAGAACTGGCGTCACGGCGGCCAGAAGCGTTCGCTTCTCTGGTGCGTTCGTGGCTGTCGCAGGAATAGGGGTGACAGTCCGTGCGCGGTGGGGAGAGTCTGAATTATAAACAGAAGGCCGCGATCCTGCTGATCAGTCTGGGGCCGGAGGCGGCCGCCGGGGTGTACAAGCATCTGCGCGAGGATGAGATTGAACAGTTGACGCTGGAGATCGCCACGGTGAATCGGGTGACGGCGCAGGATCGCGCGGGGATTCTACAGGAATTTCATGAGTTGGCGATCGCCGAAGAGTACATTGCCCAAGGTGGCATGGAGTATGCGCGCGACGTTCTGCAAAAGGCGCTTGGACCGGAACGGGCGGTGTCCATCATCGAACGGCTGACGGCGTCGCTGCAGGTGCGGCCGTTCGAATTTGCCCGCAAGGCGAATCCTGGTCAAATCTTGAGCTTCATGCAAAATGAGCATCCGCAGACGATCGCACTGGTGCTCTCTTATCTGGACGCCCAGCAGTCCGCTGCCGTACTCAGCGAGCTGCCGACGGCGCTGCGGGCCGATGTGGCGCGACGCATCGCGGTCATGGAGGCCACCACGCCGGAGGTTGTGAACTCGGTGGAACACGTGCTGGAAAACAAACTATCCTCCTCAAGCTCCGTGGATGCGATGTCCGTGGGCGGGCTTGACGCGATCGTGGCGATCATAAACGGCGTGGACCGCGCCACGGAGCGCAGTATTCTGGAGAGCCTCGAACTGTCGGATCCGGATCTGGCGGAGGAGATCAAAAAGCGCATGTTTGTTTTCGAGGACATCGTATTGCTGGACGACCGCGCCATTCAGCGGGTGATTCGCGACATCGATCAAGCGGATCTGATGCTGGCCCTGCGCACGGCGAGCGACGACGTTCAGGCGGCGGTGTACCGCAACATGTCAAAGCGGATGGTGGAAACATTCCAGCAGGACATGGAATATGCGGGGCCGGTGCGCCTGCGCGACGTGGAGGAAGCGCAACAGCGCATCGTCGCGCAGATCCGCCAGTTGGACGAGTCCGGAGAAATCGTGATTGCGCGCGGCGGGGGAGATGACATCCTTGTCTAAGATATGGCGCAGCGTGACGGCGCACATCCCGGATCGGCAGCTTTCATTCACGGCCGTCCGATCATGGGAGCAACCACCGCCGCTGGCGGAAGCGGACGACTCGAGAGCAGCGTGGCAGAGGGACATCCTGGAACTGGATCGGGAGATCAACCTGAAGAAGGCGATTCTTGACGCGGTCAGGGAAGAGTCCCTTCGCGTTGTGGAAACGGCCCAAAAAAACGCGGAACAACTTTTGGAGCAGGCCAGACAGGAGTCTGTCCGGCTTGCGGAAGAAGCGTCAGCGGCGGGACATCGGGAGGGTTTTCTGGTCGGCGTCGAAGCCGCTCGCCAAGAGTGTGACGGACAGGTGCAATTCGCGAACAGAGTGGTGCAACAGGCGGAACTGGAGCGGAAGGAACGGATTCGGACCGCGGAGGAAGCGATCGCAGAGTTGGCGTTGAGCGTCGCCGGTCGTATTGTGGAGCGGGCGCTTGACAATGACGGGGAATACGTGTTGCGCATTGTCCAGTCGGTGTTGTCGGAAGTGGAGCGCGCACCCAAGGTGGAATTGCTTGTGGCGGCCGTTGATTATGGCAACGCGGTCTCCCGGAGAGCCGAGTTTGAACGGGCCCTGGCTCCGCAAACACAACTGATCATTGCACCCGACCACACCCTTTTGCAGGGCGATGTGATGATTGTCAGTGAATACGGCACACTTGACGGCAGAGTCGCCACTCGCCTGGAAGAGGCCGGGCGGACGCTGCGCGACATTGTCAAGGAGTGGATGTCCAGTGCTCATGACTGAAGACCGGCGCAAACTACTCGTGCAGCGGCTGCGCGCCACGCGGCTGTACCGTGTGTACGGCCGCGTGGAAAAGGTAGTCGGGTTGACCATTGAGGCGCGCGGACCGTCGGCTCGCATCGGAGAGGTCTGCATCATCCGCTCCGGAGACGGGCGGGAGTCGTTGTGCGAGGTGGTGGGGTTTCGCCACGACCTGGTTCTTCTGATGCCTCTTGGACCGATCGAGGGATTGGCCCCAGGCAGTCTTGTTCAGTCGACCGGCGATTCCCTGAACATACGCGTGGGCAATGATCTGCTGGGACGCGTCGTCGGGGGTCTCGGCGAACCCATCGATTCGCATGGTCCCTTGGTCGGACGGGAATGGACGAGAATACATCGCGATCCGCCTTCGCCTCTTGGTCGTCCGCGCATCGATACGCCGCTTCCCACCGGGGTGCGCGCCCTTGATGGCCTGCTCACGCTCGGCGTGGGTCAACGGGTGGGACTGTTTGCGGGCAGCGGTGTGGGCAAGAGCACACTGCTTGGGATGGTGGCGAAAAGCAGCGAAGCGGACGTCAATGTGATTGCGCTCATTGGCGAACGCGGCCGGGAAGTCCGCGAGTTTATCGAACGGGATCTGGGACCGGATGGTCTGAAGCGTTCTGTCGTGGTTGTCGTCACCTCGGATCAGCCGCCGCTGGTGCGAGTCAAAGGCGCATTCGTGGCGACCGCCATCGCGGAATTTTTCCGTGATCAGGGGCGCAGCGTCGCGCTGATGATGGATTCAGTGACACGGTTCGCCATGGCGCAACGGGAATTGGGGCTGGCGGTGGGCGAGCCGCCGACCGCCCGTGGGTACACGCCGTCCGTGTTTGCCGCGTTGCCGCGTTTATTGGAGCGGGCCGGGCGTTCGCAGTTGGGGTCCATCACGGGAATTTACACCGTGCTGGTCGACGGCGACGATCTGCAAGATCCCATCGCCGACGCTGTTCGCGGTATTCTCGACGGGCATATCGTACTGAGCCGCGAACTCGCAAACAGGGGGCATTTTCCCGCCATTGATGTGCTGCAAAGCGTCAGTCGCCTGATGAACGATCTGGTCGCGGCGGAACACTCCGAGGCTGCGCGCCATGTGCGCACGCTGATGGCTGCCAAGCGCGACGTGGAGGATTTGATTCGCATTGGCGCCTACAAACCGGGAAGCGATCAGGAGGCCGATGAGGCCATCGCCATCGAGCGGGATCTGTTGGCGTTTTTGCGGCAGAGTGTGGCCGACCAGACCGTGTTTGAACAGACGGTGAGCGCCGTGATCGAGTTTTCTCTAAGGGGGTCCGCAACGCAGTGAAAGACGCCAAACGGAGTGGGCGCATCCAGCAGATCTACGCGCAATTGCAAAAGCTGCGTGAACTGGATCAGCGCTTGGCAGTACTGGAGGTGGATCGCGCCCAGGGGCAACTGGACGGGTTGCACAGAATGCAACAGGAAGCGGCGATGGAAGTCGAGCGCCATCTTGCGGCGGCCGGCGACAGTGTGGCATGGCATCGCTATCAGTCGTTTCTCGGAAGGGCGACGAACGACCAGACCGCAGTGGTGGATGAATGCGCGCAGCGATTGAACGCCGCTCGCGATCTGACCAAAGAAGCGTACATGCAGGCGGAGACATGGGGCCGCCAATGCAGCCTTCTCGAGGAAGCGGAACGGCGCCTGCAGCAGGGCGTCGATATGCGCAACGGCGACGAACTCGCGGTCACGCGCTCAGTGTGGAACAGTCTGGATCATGAATCCCGCTAGGGGACATGTGATAAACCCAATTTCGGCAGGCGCAGTGCGGACTTTATCACATGTCCGCCAGGGGACGCGGGAAGGTTCGTACGGATGGGCGCCGAACTCATGGACAAGGCAGGCGCGGATTTACAGGTTGGGAGTGATGTCGTTTGGCGGTCAAGGAGAGGCGTGCCCGGCCGATGTCCTGGATATTCTACTATTTCCTGTTGCCCATACTGGCTTCCGCTCTCTTTGCCGGGATTGCCATGCAGATTGTGGGGATCAATGTTATTGGCAAGATTGCGGCTGCGACCACTCAGACACCGGTTGTCCGGCGCGTGTTGGGAGAGTCGCCTCTGGCGCCGCCCGTACCGAGGCAGATTCTCGCACTGAGGCGTCAATTGACGCAAAAAACGGCTGAGGTGGCGCATCTTCGGCGGTCTGTGGCATCTTTGGGAGTCAAACTGGCGTCTGACCAGGCGCATCTGGCCGCCCTCTCCCGGCAGGCGGCGGCTGATCTGTCTCAGGCGCGCAAGGTGGGCGCCGCAGCGCAGAGCGCCAGCAAGCAGGCCACTGTATATGTGGATATGTCACCCAATCAGGCGGCTGTCATCCTGGCACAACAGTCATTCGCGCAACAGGTTCTGGTCTTGCGCGCGATGAATTCTGCGGACAAGGCCTCCATTCTTGCAGACATGTCACCCAAACAGGCGGCAAAGCTTTTGCAGGCGGGCGCGTGACAACCTGTGGGTGAAGTCCTGGCTGTTGCGATTGACGGGGAATCTTATCGCGTCGGTTCGCAATTGTGACAACCGGTTGACGGAAGTTCCGACGGTTGGCGAGGATGCGAGTTGCAGGGGAGGTGATGCCGGAGAGGTTTGCTGTCGGCCCGAAAGGGAGACCTCCGAAGAAGGGAGGAATCAGGTTGAGTATTGGACTCTCATCGTCAGGACTGCCCGGCGCAAAGAAGGAAGCGCCCGTGAGCGCATCGAAACATGGGAGTGACATGGGGACGAAAAGCCGTGCCAAGCGGCCTGAACGGCATGGCGGTCAGGCGGGCCAACTTGGTCAGTCCACACAAGCGTCCGCCCAGGGTGCGGGAATCTTTTTGTCCCGGCTCGCCATGGAGGAGCGGCGTGCGGCGAGGTCTTCGACGCGCGGTGGCTTGCATGCGCAGGACATGGGTGCGGCGGCGCTGCCTGCCGCTTCAAACTCTCGCCGGGCCGGGGCACTGACGGCGGGTGCGCCGCCCGGCGGGACGGGGAACCGCGTCCGCACAGGGAAAGCGCAGGAGAGACATTCTGCATTGCCGGGCGCACGCAGGGGACAACTGTCAGGCGCGCCGGGCAGACGGGCGTCTTTGAAACGGGCTGGAGACGGCGCTGTAGGGGCGCTGTCGCCAAACAGCCATAGGATTCTCGCAGGAGCTCGCGGCACGCGTGCCCTGATTCGGGGGACAACTCGCCTGCGCGCAACGCGCTCAGAACGGGGAACTGCCGGCGCTGGCCTGGGTGCGTCAGCGCCGCTCTCTGCAACAGGGTCAAGCGCGGGCGCCCGTCCATCTCCTTCAGGCTCGGGCGGTTATGCAGCGCATGCGACGGCGAGGGGGAACGCCGCGGCCGGCGCTCTGACTGCAAACAGACAGCCCGGACAGACACCCCTTTTTGCCGGTGTGTCGGGGAATCAGCCGCCTGTCGCCGCGCTGGCGTCGACCTCTCTTCGAACTGCGTCGACAGCTTCTGCAGTCGGCGTTCCTGCGGCTGTTCTCCCAGGCGCCGCCGCTGTTCAAAAGTCCGCGTTTCCCACATCCCTCACGGGCGGGAAAGCGGCGCGCGCAGAGGCTGTCAGAGGCGCCGCGCAAGCCATTCGCCTTCGCCCGCGGCATCCATTGTCCCACACGGGTGTTCACAGGGTGGGCGTTCGCGGTCGGGGAAGATTGCGAACGCCCGCGGGAACGTCCGCTGGAGTTTCTGCTGCTGCGCTGGCCAGCGCGGCTGGCAGGACGAAGGAATCCAGTGTGCCTTCCACTGCGGCGATCATTGCTTCCGGAACGGGCGCGACGACCGCTGCGGGTCTGTTTCAGCAAGGCGGTTCACATACAAACGGTTCCCGGCAGTCGGGCGGAGGCAGTCCGGGGGGAGGCAGTTCGGGGGCGGCCGCCTGGAGTGAGCCTTCGGGGTTTGAGGCGCCTGCGTTGCAGAGCCTGCTGATGCAGCGATTTGCGCCGGATGTGGCGGGGTGGCTGATGAAACAGAGCGCCCGCGTGCTTGGCAGCGGTCTTGCGGCCGTCGAACTGACTCTGGTTCCCGAGCATCTGGGCAAGTTGCGGGTTACAGTGACGGGCGACAAGGCAACCGGCCTGCGGATCCGCTTTGCGCTGGCAAACCACGAGGCGCAAGCGCTGGTCCAGTCACAATTGCCCGAACTGCGTCAACTTCTTCACACGGAGGGATACGGGTCCGTCGCCATTGATGTCGGTGCTTACAGCGACGGCTCTCCCGCCCAGGAGAAGCGTAACCTTCAGCAACCGCACAGCGCGCTCGGACAAAGCGGCGCTGTGCCGGTCGTGCGGTCCGAGAGTACGTATATAGCGCAGCGCGATTTTGAACACGCGGGATTCAGCGCGCGCGCATGAGAGGCGGGATCGGTTTGTCCAGTATCAGCGTACAGCCAACGAGTCAGGGAAGTGCGCAAGTTACCCAATCGTCGTCGGTTCCCGGCGGCACGCTCGGCAAGAATGCGTTCCTGCAGCTTCTGGCGACGCAGATGCAGTACCAGGATCCTCTGGCCCCGCAGTCAAACAGTCAGTTTGTCGCTCAACTGGCGCAGTTCTCCTCGCTCGAGCAGATGACAAACGTGTCGTCAGGGGTACAGACCCTCATCAGCGCCGTCGGGGGACTGGCGGGGTCCAGTCAAATGGCCGCCGCGACAGGATTGCTCGGCGATACGGTGACCGTAACGGGAAGCGGCGGCGGAGCGGTCACCGGGGTGGTGACAACGGTCGCCAGTCAGAATGGACAGGTCATGCTGACGGTGAACGGCGCCGCCTATCCGCTCAGCGCGGTCACATCCGTTTCCAAGTGAGTGTGCTGGATGCTGGGTCTTATTGCGAATGAACAGGATTTTTGCTGGGTTCTGTCGAATGTAACAGCAGATTGACCGCGCAACTGTCTGAGGGGCGGCGCCCTCAGACAGAACGCGGATCACGGTTCAGCATGGCGCCGTTTGCGCCGGGGGAGGCGGGAGGCCGGGTGATCGCTTTGACGCGTATCAGCGGCGCCCCATTTTACATCAACGCGACGATGGTAGAGTTGGTTGAGACTACGCCAGACACCGTCATTACACTGTTTTCCGGCCGCAAATACGTCGTTCAGGAAGAAGCGTCCGAGGTCAACAGATTGATTGCCGAATACTACCAGCGCATTGGGCTTCTGGGCGTACGCGCAGCACAGTGGGGGATTTCGGAGAGACATGAATCGTAAACGTGGTTCACTGATCATCATTGGAGTTTTGGCAGTGGTCGTCATCGGCGGGGCGCTTGCGTACCAATTTGTGATAAAGCCCCAGGCGCACGAACCGCCATCTGCGGCGGCGCTGCAGTCATGGCAGTACGCCTTGAACCAGATCACAACCAACCTGCAGGGGAGCAGCGTCATTCAGATCCAGTTGACGCTGCAGGCGCCAAACGGAGCGGTCGCAACAGAACTGTCGGAACGTCAGGCGCAAGTGGACGACGCTGTCATCGGAGTGCTTCATGATCTCTCCGGACCGCAGATCATGGCGCCCGGCGGTCGCAAGCTCATCAAGAGTCTGGTCATGAAACGCGTAAACTCATTCCTGGTTTCGGGAAAAATCGCGGCGGTGTACATCGATTCCATGATCGTGCAGTGAGACCCGCATGATCGTCTTCTTCCGATCACCAGCAGAACGCGAAAATCCGAGTTGATCAGGAAGACGATCATGCGATGGCGCAAGCGATCTCGCATTTTCCGGGGTAGGAGGGTGAAAAATGCCTGACATATTGTCACAGGGCGAGATTGACGCCCTCCTGACGGCGCTCAGTTCAGGGGAAGTGTCGGCGGAAGATATTCGCCGGGAAGACGGAGCCTCCCGCATCAGACCGTATGATTTCAAGCGCGCCATGCGATTCTCCAAAGAGCATTTGCGTTCAATTTCGCGCATTCACGAACTCTATTCACGATTGCTCGCCACGTATCTGTCAGTCCAGGCCCGAACGGTTGTGCAGGTGTTGGTCGCCTCTGTGGATCAGGTGCCGTACGAGGAATTTCTGCGGTCCATACCTGAAGTGACAGTGTTGCACGTCATCGATGTGGAGGCGCTGGGCGGCAAGTTTCTGGTGGAAATGGGCAGTAACGTGGCGGCTGCGATGCTCGATCGACTGCTTGGCGGTTTAGGTCACAAAATCGACACTGACCACCGGCTTACAGATATCGATATTCTCGTCATGGAGCGGTTGTTCACTCGTTCGTTGCCTACCCTTCGCGCCGCTTGGTCAGGGATCGCCGATCTGCAGTTTACTTACGATGGCTTGGAGATCAATCCGCAGTTTATACAAATTGCCAACCAAAATGATGTCGTTCTCGTCGTCTCGCTGGCAGTGTCGATCGGTCCTGTCTCAGGCCTGATCAATCTTTGCATGCCGCACGTCGTGCTTGAAACGGTCATGCCGAGACTCAGCAATCGGTTCGCGTTCGCCACGCCGCAGAGAAGCGGCGTCGACGCGTCCGCGCAGTCAAGGCTTCTGTCCAAACATATGAACAGTATCGAAGTGGGAGTGAGGGCAGAGGTGGGACACGCGTCCATTCGAGTGGACGAGTTTCTTGGCCTGAAGGCAGGCGATGTGATCGCCCTTGAACAGCCGATCGATCGTCCGCTCACCATTCGCGTTGGAGAAGAACCGAAGTATTGGGGTTATCCAGGCACCATGCGGGGGCGTTACGCCCTGAAGATCTCGCGAGTGGTGGAAGAAGGTGCAGAGCTTGAATAAAGACTTTTTGTCTCCGGAGGAGATTAACGCGCTGATGGCTAACGGACAGGGTCGTCCGGCACTGAATCCCGATGACCATCTCTCACTGTTTGACCGTGACGCCCTGGGTGAAACCGGGAACATCTGCTTTGGAACGGCGGCCACGACGCTGTCGACTCTGTTGCGCCAGAAGGTGACCATCACGACGCCGGAGGTGTCGCTCCTGCGCAAGGATGATGTGTCCAAGGAGTTTCCCATCCCCCATGTGGCCGCCCACGTTTTGTATACGCAGGGACTGGAAGGAAGCAATGTGCTGGCGATCCGTGTGGATGACGCCCAGATTATCGCGGATCTGATGTTGGGGGGGGATGGCACCTCTCCGTCGGAGGAACTCAACGATTTGCACCTGAGCGCGGTAGCCGAGGCGATGAACCAGATGATGGGATCTGCCGCCACGTCGATGTCGACGCTGGTCAACCGTACGATCAATATTTCTCCTCCCACGGTGCGCGTCGTTGATCTGGCTCAAGAGGTGGACGAACTGTTGCGCCCCCGGTCTGAGATTCTTGTCAAGGTATCGTTTCATCTTCAGGTTGGCTCTGTTATAGATTCCCACATAATGCAGTTGTATCCACTTGCGTTTGCGCAACTCTTGGTGGGGATGCTTGTCGCACCGGAAGAAAGCGGCGCAGGAACCCCAGTCAACCGCGAAGCGGTTGCCAGCGACGCTGCGACGGCAGCGACCGCCGAGCGCAAGCAGGCCGTTCCCGATTCTCTGGTGCAGATTGCGTCCCACGCTCCCGATGTCCAGATTCAGATGGCGGCAAACAGGGCGGCGGTTGCGTACGCCGATTCGACGGCGTTTGCAGACCACGGCGGCCGCACGGTGTACGGGCTGTCGGACCCCTCGGAACCCGTCGTGGAACGGGCGGTGTTTTCAGCGTTTGATGAAACGGAGCCAATGCAAAAAAGCGGACAAAACCTTGAACTTCTGCTCGACATCCCGCTGTCGGTGACGGTGGAGCTCGGTCGGGCAAAGCGTCTCATCAGGGACATCTTAAACTTGGCGCCGGGAGCCATTCTGGAACTTGACAAGCTGGCCGGCGAGCCGGTTGACATACTCGTCAACAACAAACTGATTGCCAAGGGCGAGGTGGTCGTGATTGATGAGAATTTCGGCGTTCGGGTCACCGATATTTTGAGTCCGGCGGAGCGTGTCAAACGTCTGCAGTGAGTCAAACGACGGGATGGCGCCCTAAACCAGCAGGCAAAGGAGAATGACATTGGCACACCGCATTTTGGTCGTCGACGACGCTGCGTTCATGCGCATGATGATCAAGGAGATTCTGACCAAGAACGGCTTTGAGGTGGTTGGAGAGGCCAGCGACGGCCTGCAGGCGCTTGAACGCTTTCGGGAGCTTAAGCCGGATTTGATCACCATGGACATCACGATGCCTGAAATGGATGGCATCCAGGCGCTCAAGGAGATCCGCACCGTGGATTCGTCGGCAAAAGTGATTATGTGTTCGGCCATGGGGCAGCAGGCGATGGTCATCGATGCGATTCAAGCCGGCGCACGAGACTTTATCGTAAAACCGTTTCAGGCGGACCGGGTCGTCGAAGCGATCCGAAAGGCGTTGGGATAGCGTATGAACGGGTTCTCAAGCGTTTTCGATCTCATCGTCAGCCTGTTGCTGATCTGCGTTCTCGCCTACGTCTCGATTCGACTGCTTGGCAAAAGGACCGCTGGATTTGGCTCCAACCGTCTGGTGCGCATTACGTCGGCAGCATCGCTGGGGCAACACAAGAGTTTGCAGACAGTCGTCGTCGACGGCAAGACGGTGCTGCTCCTTGGGGTGGGATCTAACGTGGAATGCGTGGCGCGTTTCGATGATCCGGATTTGGCGGAGCGGCTTTTGCGCGGCGGCGGAGATGATGCGGCCTTGGCGTTGGTCAAACCGGCGTTCAGTTGGCTGGCCTCCCTGCGTTCGAAACGTTCCCTCGGCCGTGACGCCGGGCCATCGTTTGAAAGACAGCTGTTTGATCGGCTGGAGACTCTGAAAACCAGACGGCAACAAGTGTATCGCGACACAATTCAGGATGGTCACAGCGTCGGTGAGGCGGTCCGCGAAGCGGACCGCGATGAACGGAACGCCAGCGAGACGCATCGCGACACGATTCAGGACGCGCTGCGCGCCAGTGAGGCGTACCGCGAGGCGGCCCGGGGCGGCGGTCGCGCCAGTTCGAGCTATGACACTTCAGACAGGAACGGACGTCCATGATGAAGAGCAAGTTGCTGCAAATCGCGCCGTTTTCGCTTTTGCTGGCCATCGCGCTTTGGCCGGGAATGGCCATGGCGAGCACGGGGGGAGCATTGCCCGCAGTGTCTTTTGCGATCACTCCGTCGGGTGGTCCGCAGGGTGTGGTCAGCGCTGTGCAGATCATCGTTCTTCTCACGGTGCTCAGCCTCGCCCCCGCGATCCTGATCATGATGACCGCCTTCACGCGAATCGTGGTGGTGTTGTCGTTTGTGCGGGGCGCTCTGTCGCTGCAACAGTCGCCTCCCAACCAGGTTCTCATCGGACTCGCCCTGTTTTTGACTCTGTTTATCATGAGTCCGACGCTGAACGCTGTCAATCACAATGCGATTCAGCCCTATTTGGCTGGCAAGATTGGGCAGACTGTCGCGATCGACCAAGCAGAGTTGCCGTTCAAGGAGTTCATGGCGAAACAGACCCGCATTCAGGATGTCAACCTGTTTTTGGCGTATCGTCATGAGAAACCGACAACCTCGTTGGCGCAGTTGCCCCTGACAACACTGGTTCCCGCCTTTGCCATCAGTGAATTGCAAACCGCCTTCCAGATCGGATTCATGATATATATTCCATTTCTGATCATTGATCTGGTGGTCGCCACGACGCTGATGTCGATGGGTATGATGATGCTGCCGCCGGTGCTGATCTCGCTGCCGTTCAAGTTGCTGCTGTTTGTCATGGTTGACGGATGGTATCTGGTTGTCAAGTCGCTGTTGGCAGGCTTTCATTAACGGGGGTCTGCCCGCCTGGGGGACGTGCGAAATTCGATCGGTCCGTCGCCAAAGAGTCCACATATAGCGTTTGACTAAAGCCTCAAACGCTAGGTTTGACTAAAGCCTCAAACGCTAGGTTTGACTAAAGCCTCAAACGCTATATGTGCCCAGTTTTCATTCTGCTCCGGACTTTTTTCACACGTCCCCTAGAGCACGCAGCTCGCGAAGGAGAATGGATATGAACGGCAACTTTGTGATTGGGCTTGGGCAGAGCGTCATGCTTATGGTGCTTGAACTGGCGGGACCGCTGCTTTTGGCGGGCCTGCTTGTCGGACTGATCATCAGCGTTTTTCAGGCCACAACGCAGATCCAGGAACAGACACTGTCGTTTATCCCAAAAATCGTGATCGTTGGCGTCATTCTTGCGCTGACAGGCCCCTGGATGCTTCAGCAGATCATGGGATTTACGGTCAACATTCTGGGCAACCTGCAGAATTTTATCCGTTAGGCCATGACGATCACGCCCTCGCTGTTGGTGTTTTTGCTCGTGTTTGTGCGTTGTCTGGGCGTCGTCTCTGCGGCGCCGCTCTTTGGGAACTCGCAGGTGCCCGCCATGTTCAAGATTGGATTGGGATTCTATCTTGCGCTCATCGTCGATTCGGCTTCAACGATGTCGCAATTGGCGGGACGGCATGTCGCCTTCACGCCGGCGTGGTTTATAACCAGCCTTGTCATGGAATCTCTGACTGGAATTGCCATTGGTCTGATCGCTGGGTTTATTTTTGCGGCGGTTCAGTTTGCGGGGGGGATGCTTGACTTGCAGATTGGTTATTCCATCGCATCCGTCGTGAATCCGGGGTTCGGGGCGCCAACAGGATTGATAGCTAACTTTTGGTATACGCTGTTCGCTCTGTTCTTTTTAAATATTGGCGGTCAATACAGCATTTTGCTTGCCGTGCTTCAGAGTTATCGCTACGTGCCCATCGGGGCGGCCGTCTTTGGCGGTTCCGTGGCCGACGTATTTTTGCGGGCGCTTGTGACGCTGTTTATCCTCGGCGTCCAACTGGCGGCGCCGATTACCATGGCCGTTTTTCTAAGCAATGTGGCGCTTGCCATCGCTTCCCGCGCGGTGCCGCAGATGAACGTGTTTGTGGTTGGGCTGCCCGTGACTCTCCTTGTAGGCATTGTGCTGCTCGGCTTTCTGATGCCGGAGATGGTCTCGGCGATGCGCGGTCTTGTCAACATCATGAATCAGCAATTGGGCAGTGTGCTCGCTGCGATGGGAGGCGCCCCGCTGTGATGAGAGTCGATTTGCAACTGTTTGCGGAGAAAACGGAACGGGCGACTCCCAGACACCGGACGGACGCCCGCAAGGAAGGGCGGATCGCCCACAGCGCCGATGTGGCAACCGCAGCGAGCCTGATTGCGGCGGTTGCGGCCCTGCAATTTTTTGGCTCTCACCTGTACAGCGTTCTGTGGCAGTCAACAACGCTTCTGCTGTCGCAGGGAACGTCCGGCTCGGCGTCGCTGTCGGCGCAGTTGCCCTTGCTGATGAGCATCGGCGGCATGATTGTGCCAAGCCTCATTCCGATCTTCGCGGTGTCGCTTTTGATTGGACTGGGTGTGGCATTCGCGCAAGTGGGGCCACTGTTCACGGTGAAGCCGTTGCTTCCTGACTTCGGACGCATCAACGTCATCGCGGGGATGGGCAGGTTGTTCAGCGCGAGGTCCATGGTCGAACTGGTCAAATCGGCCGTAAAAATACTGCTGATCGGCGCCGCTTCGTACATGGCCGTGGCGGGCGCGGCTGCGCAGTTGGTCATGCTTGACCAGGCGGACCCGGCTTTGATATTCGCCCTGATCGCGCACGCGGCGGGAGCGATTTTACTGTATGTCGCGCTGCTGTACATCGCCTTGGCAATCGCGGACTTCTTTTTTCAGCGCTTCGAGTTTGAGCGCAGTCTCCGTATGTCAAAGAACGACGTGCGCGATGAATCCAAGCGCTTTGAGGGGAATCCCCTGATCAAGCGCAAGATTCGCGAACGCGGGAGAGCGATCGCGCGCAGGCGGATGATGCAACTCGTGCCCCAGGCCGACGTGGTGATCACAAACCCCACTCACTACGCGGTGGCGCTGAAGTATGACGCAAAGACCATGCACGCCCCTCAGGTTGTGGCGAAAGGCGTCGACGACACCGCCCGCAGGATTCGCGAGGTTGCGCTTCTCCATGATGTGCCGATCGTGGAGAATCAACCTCTCGCACGCTCTCTGTATCAATTGGTCCAACTGGAGGACTACGTGCCAGACCAGCTGTTCGGAGCGGTCGCCGAGGTGCTGGCGTACGTGTACCGTCTGCGCAATCGGGCTCTGTAGACGGCCATGCCTGAGTTTTGGGAAGCAAAATCTCACCGCTGCGCGGCATCGTCAGCAGGATGAAAAGACGTCGCGAAGTTTTACACGGCCGTAAAGCTCGCTCAGGGAGGAGTCATATATTGCGCCCGTCGCGAGTTTAGCGACAGCGCTGGACTCCCGCCAGGACGGATCATGCATGCCGCTGCAGCGAGTATTAGCGGCCCTTGGGCCGCGGCTGTCTGAGCGGCAGCGGCATGCATGATCCGTCCTGGCAGGCAGGGACCACCGTATTTTCGGGATAGACTTCATGGCGCTTTGCGCCACCAACAACCGGGAAGAAAATGCGCCTGCGGCGATTTTCGGGGATAGACTTCATGGCGCTCACGCGCCACCAACAACTGGGAAAAATATACGCCTGCGGCGATATTTCGGGATAGGAGGTCAGGCCGCGTTATGAGAAGTCTAAGCCTGCTGCCGATTATTGGCGTGATTTCCATCGTCACCATGCTGGTCATTCCCATGTCGCCAGTCCTGCTCAGCCTGCTTCTGATCATCAATCTGGCGACGTCGCTGACCGTCCTGCTGGTGGCCATGACGACGAAAGAACCGCTGCAGTTCTCGGCGTTTCCCTCGCTTTTGCTGATCATGACCCTGTTTCGCCTCGCCCTCAACATCTCTTCCACGCGCCTCATTCTGACGCAGGGATACGCAGGGCAAGTGATCGAGACATTTGGCAGCTTCGTGATTGGAAGTAATGTGGTGGTCGGCATGATCGTGTTTATCATTCTGGTCATCGTCCAGTTTATCGTGATCACGAAAGGCGCCGAACGGGTGGCCGAAGTGGCGGCCCGTTTCACGTTGGACGCGATGCCGGGGAAGCAGATCAGCATCGACGCGGATCTCAACTCAGGACTGATCACGGAGGCGGAGGCGAGGACGAGGCGGCGCACGATTGAGCAGGAGGCCGATTTTTATGGGGCCATGGACGGCGCCAGCAAATTCGTCAAGGGCGACGCAATTGCAACAATGATCATCGTCGCCGTGAATATCCTCGGCGGGTTCGTGATCGGCATGGTGCAGCAGGGCATGGGATTTCAGACAGCGCTGTCCACCTATACCCTGCTGTCGGTAGGCGACGGGCTGGTGAGCCAGATGCCCGCACTGCTCTTGTCGACCGCCACGGGTCTGATCGTGACGCGTTCTGGAACCAATCAGGATTTCGGGTCTGACATGCTCGATCAACTGCTCTCCTACCCTGTGACTCTGTACATAGTGGCCGGTGTGCTGACCGTGCTGGGACTGTTCTCACCCATCGGCATTTTCGTCACGGGTCCCGTTGCGTTGCTGCTGGCCTACTCTGCGTACAGCATGTCAAGACGGCGTGCTGCCTTGGAGGTTAGGGAACGCCAGCAGGCTGAACAGGAGCAGGCAAAAACGACGAAGAGTCCGGAGAGCATGTACAGACTCATTCAGATCGAACCCATTGAGTTTGAATTTGGCTATGCGATTGTGCCGCTTGCGGATGCGAGTCAGGGCGGCGATCTGTTGGAGCGTGTGGCCTTGATTCGTCGGCAGGTTGCGCTGGATCTGGGAATTGTCGTTCCGATGATCCGTTTCCGGGACAATATCCAATTGCGCCCGAATGAATATGTCATTCGTATTCACGGCACTGAAGCGGCGCGCTATGAACTGCTGCCCGGGCACTTTCTGGCCATGGCCGGAGCTGTCGCCGATCCGAATGTCGTAGGGATCTCCACGAAGGAACCCGCTTTCGGACTTCCCGCCGAGTGGATTGGGGAGTCTGTCCGCGAACGGGCGCTGATGTCCGGATACACGGTGGTGGATCCCCCTTCGCTGATCGCCACGCATTTGACAGAACTGATCAAGCGATTCGCCGGCAGCCTGGTTGGCCGTCAGGAGGTCAAAGGACTGCTGGACTCTGTCAAAGAAAGGCAGCCCGTGTTGGTGGAAGAGCTTGTTCCGCAGTTGCTGACGGTTGGCGAGATTCAGAAAGTACTCGCCAACCTGCTCGATGAACGAGTGTCCATCAGGGACTTGCCTTCGATCCTGGAAGCGCTCTCCGACCAGGCCCGCTTCACAAAGGATGTGGACCTGCTGACCGAAGCCGTCCGGCAGCGGCTCAGCAGGCAGATCACGGCGCAGATCCGGGCTGCAGGCGCCGCGCCCATTACGGCCATCACGCTGAGCCAGGCAACGGAACGGAGCATCGAAGAACACCTGTCGCGCACTGACCAGGGGACCTATCTTGCGCTGGATCCGCGCGTGGCGCAGCAGTTGCTAAAGGGCGTCGCCGATCACATGGGCAGACTGGCGGCGCTCGGCAAGTCCGCCGTTCTTCTTGTGTCGCCAAATATCCGGGCTCACGTACGCAAATTGTTGCAGCGCTCGCTTCCGGATGTGTTCGTGCTCTCTTATGCGGAGCTTGATCCGGACGCGCCGATTGAGAGTGGAGGGGTGGTGAATGTCTAGTGTTTATCAAGCGTTACGTCGCCAAGTCCTTGCCTCAGGTGCTCACTGTCATCAAGGCGGAATTGGGATCTGAGGCGGTTATTCTGTCAAAGCGGAAAATTCGGGCCGTTGGCTGGTCTGGACTGTTCGGAGTGAAGGTATACGAAGTCGTGGCGGGGCGCGAGTATGACGATTACGCCAGAGAAGCGCCCGTGAACGCCCTGGGCGCATCACCGGGTTTTCAGGCGTCGCTCGGACCGGATCCACGATTTCCGGCGCTTCACCGGGAAAGCGCGCCGGCAGGCGGACGAGCTGCGGCGGTTCACCGGGAAAGCGCGCCGGCAGGCGGACGAGCTGCGGCGCTTCACCCGGAAAGCGCGCCAGCAGGCGGACGAGCTGCGGCGGTTCACCGGGAAAGCGCGCCGGCAGGCGGACGAGCTGCGGCGGTTCACCGGGAAAGCGCGCCGGCAGGCGGACGAGCTGCGGCGCTTCACCCGGAACGCGCCCCCACAGCCGGACACGCGCCAGCGGATGCCAAGGGGAAGCGGGTCGTCGTCGGCCATGCGTCCAGCGCGGGATACGCGGTCAGCGGCGACGGTCTGGCGGCGGGTGCAACGGGCGCTGGCGCCGTCGCGGTGGAGCGTGAACTGCGCGATCTCCGCAGCCTGCTCACTGCGCTGATTGGGCCGGGCGGCCTTCCTGGTCTGGATCGCACGGCGTTGGGGCGCGTAGTCGAACGACTCATGCACGCGCAGTTGCCTGCTCCGCTTCTGGAGCGTTTTCTCATGACCGAGGCGGCGCACTCGGATATTCGCGACCCTAGGGCGGTGGATGCCGCGCTGACTCGGTTTTCCCGGACTCTGCTGCAAGAAACGGGACCTGTCAGAACGATTGGCGGCAGTGACCGAGTTGTGGCGTTCTTTGGTCCCACCGGAGTGGGCAAGACCACGACGATCGCCAAATTGGCCGCCCAGGCGAAGCTGCGCGACGGGCGATCGGTGGGATTGCTGACCGTGGACACATTTCGCATGGCGGCTGTGCAGCAACTCAAGACGTACGCAGACATTCTAAGTATACCGCTTGCTGTGGCCCGGTCGGCTGCGGAAGTGGAGGAACGCCTGCACAGCATGTCGAAGCTCGATCTCGTATTTGTGGACACAACGGGCAGGGCATTTCTTGATCACTCACATGCGCAGGAGATCGACACGCTGTTGGGGGGTATATCCATCGATCTCAGATACCTGGTGCTCAGCCTGTCGTCACGTTGGCTGGAAGCAAAGGAGGTCGCTGAAGTGCTCGCCTCCGTCGGCTACGACGCCCTGCTGTTCACAAAGCTCGACGAGACGGTTCTGCCAACCCTCTGTCTGGCTGCCGCACACACGTTGCAAAAACCATTGTCGTATCTGACAACAGGTCAGCGCGTGCCTGACGACATCATGGTCGTTGATTCCGATTTTCTCTCCTCATGCTTCACGGGAGGTGAACGGCATGCCCGATCAGGCTGAACCTTTGCGGCAGTTGGTGAAAGCATCGACTCGCGATAGGGGCGCGGGGGCTGCAAGACTTGTCGCCGTCGCCAGCGGCAAGGGAGGCGTCGGCAAATCCAACATCGTGCTGAATTTGGCTCTGGCTTTAGCTGATTACGGGAACTCAATCGCGATTATCGACGGTGATCTTGGATTCTCCAACCTCGACATCCTGCTGGGATTGTGCCCGAAGTATGGTCTGCAGGACGTTATGGACAACAGGATAGAGTTGGCGGACGCCCTGACCGAAGGGCCGCGGGGCATATCGTTTGTATCGGGCGGCGGCGAAACGCTTCTGGAGAACCAATCAGACTGGCAACTGAGACGGCTGGTCGAACAACTGGCGGAAATCTCCGGACAATTCGATCGCATTTTCATTGATTTCGGAGCGGGGTTTGGAAGGCATACGGCGGAACTCATTGGCCTTTGCGACGAGCTGTTGCTGGTGACGACCCCTGAACCCACCGCGCTGGCCGACGCGTATACGCTGCTGAAATTGGTGCTGCAGTCTGGGGGGACGCCGCGAACGCGGCTGTTGGTGAACAGGACTGACAGCGTGACGGCCGGAATGGACGCCAGTCGCAAACTGCAATTCGTTGTCCGGCAGTTCTTGCGGCTAGACATGGAATTGCTTGGCTACCTGCTGGAGGACGCCGCTGTGCAGCGGGCCGTGGCAAAACAGCATCCGTTTGTGCTGTCTGAACCGCACTCGCTCGCCACCCGGTGTGTGGTGCAGATCGCAAAGAACGCGCTCTGCGATCAACCTCTCCAGCCAAACGTTCGCCATGGCATCGGTGCTCTGTTGCGCCGATTCACCACATAGCGGTCGATACAAAACCAATGCATGTTCCATGAAGGGAGGGATTGCCGATCGAAGCGCTCTTGTTTCGGATCGGATCGGAAGAGTACGCGGCCGACGCGTCGCAGGTGGAGTCCGTACTGCGGCTGCCGCCGGCGTGGGCGTCCGCCCCAGCGCCGCAGGGAGCGGACGGCGTAGCAGAGGTGAACGGGACGGCGATCAGCGTATTTGTTCCGTTTGCCCTGCTGGACCTGCAGTCAATGACAGTGACTGCGCAAACCCGTCTCATCGTTACGTACAGCGAAACGGGGCCCAAGGGTTTTGTCGCGGACGACGTGATCAGCGTCGTGCCTGTCGATGACGCCGGTGTCAAACCATTGCCTGCGGCCATTGCAAGGGAAACGCCGCGGTGGTTGCGGGGCGTGATTACGCTCGGAGACAGAATGCTCCTCGTTCTTGATCTGTGTCAGTATGTGGCGTCGCGGGAGCGGCAGATGGACCATGACGGGGAGGTGACGCCGTGACGCAGCGGCTGCACATGGAGGAAAGGATTGCCGACGCGCTGCGCGAACTCGGGAACATCGGAGCGGGACACGCCGCAGCCGCGTTTTCAGAATTTGTTGGCGAACCCGTGACCATGCGGGTGCCGCTGGTCGAACTGGTATCGTTTGACGCCGTTACGGAAGCGTTGGGAGGACCCGAGGCGCCTGTTGCGGCGGCGTACGTCAGAGTTTCGGGCGATATGACGGGGCATCTGTTCGTGATTCAGCCGCTCTCTGCCGCGCGGCGATTGTTGTCCTCGCTGGCGCCCGCAGCGGGCGATGAGTTGCCGCTTGACGCCGTGGCGGAGTCTGTGCTGGAGGAACTGGGGAATATTATGGCGGCCCATTTTCTGTCTTCTCTGACCGATTTTACGCAGCTTGCCTTGCGACCGTCCGTTCCGTCTGTCGCGGTCGACATGGCCCAGGCAATCCTGACCATGGGAATGCTGGAGGAGAATCCGCTGGGCGACTTCGCGCTTGTTATCCACACCGCCATCAATGTTCCGGAGGAACAGGGGAGAGCGCATGTGTTCCTGTTTCCTTCGCCGGGGACGGAGCGCGTGTTGTTGAGATCTCTGGGCGTCGAGGGCGGCTTATGATTCATCTAGTCGGCATGGCCGATCTGAAGATCGCAACAGAAGAGAACGAGTTGCGGACGTTTGGCCTCGGTTCCTGCGTGGGTCTTGCCCTGTACGATGAACGGGCGCACATCGCAGGTTTGGCGCACATCATGCTTCCGACTTCGCCGAGCGCGGCCCCTCCTCACGTCGCCAAATATGTCAATACGGCGGTGCCGCGGCTTGCCAGTCTGTTGATCGAGCAGGGCGCGACGAAAAGGAGGCTGTGCGCAAAGTTGGCGGGCGGGGCGCAGATGTTCGCGATGGCGAGCGGGATCGATCTGATCCGGGTGGGCCCGCGCAATGTGGAGGCGGCGCAAGAAGCGCTCCGGAGTCTGGGTATTCCGCTGGTCGCGGCGGATGTGGGGGGACGCTATGGACGAACCGTGACGCTGGAGTGTCTGACGGGAAAATTATGGATTCGTTCTGTTCAGTGTGGAGAACGCTGCATCTGACGGAGGTGAACGCAGTGGACGCTGATATCCAGGAGTCTGAGATATTTGCGGAGCGTTTGAAGCCAGTGGTGAGCGCGGACGCCATGATTGTGACGGCGGAACTCGTCTCGCCGCTTGGACAAGAGGAACTTCCGGCCTTTCAAACCTGGTTGGGTCAGCAAGGAATCGTGCATGGGTTGATCACCGACGCAGAGCTTGGAAGTATGCTGACGGACGACTCGCTCGTCGGCGCTGTGATCGTTCTTGCCCGGGGGAGTTCCGCTGAGGATTCGGTCGATGAAACCCTTGTCTTTCTCTTTGACACCGATCGCAAGCCGACTCCGCTCTTGCGCGAGGACGATACGGTGGACTATCGGGAACTGGGAATTCTTCAGGACGTTGTCGCGGGTCAGGTGGTTGCGTACCGGACTCCTGGGGAACGGGGCCGCTCTGGCCGCGACGTGTATGGCCGTGAAGTGCCCGCAGCGCCGCCGAGGACGGTGACGTTGCCCCGGGGTCCGGGCACGGAAATCAGTGAGGACGGCATGTCCCTGCAGGCAATCGAAGCGGGTCAGATCGTATTTGATAGACATCAAAACGTATCCGTGCTTCCTGTATATCATGTTCATCACGATGTGGATTTCAGTACAGGCAATATCGATTTTGTGGGGAGCGTTCGCATCGACGGCAGTGTGCGGTCTGGCTTTACGGTGAAAGCCAAGGGCAACATCGACGTGCAGGGCATCGTGGAAGCGGCATCGCTGGAGGCTTCGGGAAGCATCGTGATCCGGGGCGGCGTGCAGGGGAGTTCCCGGTGCAAAATCGCGGCGGGCGCGTCTGTGAAGGCGCAGTATCTGCAGAATGCGACGGTCGAGGCAGAGGGAAACGTGACCGTGTCAGACAGTATTATGAACAGCAGCGTTTCCGGATACGGCATTTTCCTGACCGGGAAGCGTGGACTTCTGGTGGGCGGCGTCACCCAGGCAAAGACGCGCATTTCCGTGCGTACGGCGGGCTCGCAACTGTCCGTTCCCACGCGTCTTGAATTCTGGCCCGATGAAGAACTGAATTTGAAAGTATACCGGTGTTCAGAACTGTTGCAGGAGGGGTTGGACACGCTTGCGAAAATCGGAGAGGCGCTGGTTCGCTTGCAGGTCATCGAGCGCCAACTGGGAGCGTTGCCCGCCGAACAGAGCGCCACGAAAGAGCGCCTGGAAGCCACGTACACGCAGTTGCATATGGAATCTGTCCGCCTGCGCAAGGAAAGGGATCGCGCGGCGCAGGAGGCCAGCCTGCTGTCTCCTGCGGTCGACGTTGCAGACGTTGCGCATCCGGGCGTGCATCTGGCCGTTGGCCATATCGAGCATCAATTGCAGGAAGCCGTCTCTCGCTGTACGTTTGTTGTCACTGAGAATGGCTGGACGAAACGGTCGCGAACATAAGCCGCAAACATAAGATGGGGGTCCCGAAACTCACACGGCGCAGAGGTCCCCGCCAAACATGGCCACTTGTCGGGAGCGGCGGGCGGGTGTCGATTAAAAAATCTATGGAACGCATATACCGGAGGTGATAGAGTTGTACGTGGCTCTGTTGATTTCAATCGGTATTCTGGCGCTTGCGTACTCCTTTGCGGCGGGCGCAAAACGGGGCAATACGCGGGAACAGGCCGATGTCGTGGAAGCTGTGGAGGCATTTGTGAGCCAAATGGAGGCCGAGAATGATCGAATCGTCGAACTGATTGCTTCGTTGCGGAACAAATTTGACAGCCAACAACTGATCGGAGAGCGCACTCTGCAATCAGTGAACGATGGGATCATGGAACTGGCAGACAGGGTGGCGCGGCTGGAAACAGTCCGATCGTCCCCGTCTGCGCTCGGCGCCGGATGGAAATCAGCAACTCAGGCGCCTGACCAGCTATCGGGAAAGTACCGGGAAGTGGCTGTCAGACTGCTGGAAGGCCAGGAACGCGATCAAATCATGCGGGATCTGAACATCGGTCAAGGGGAGATCGACCTGGTGACTTGTGTGCTTGAGAATGGGAGTGCTCTCTCGTGAAACGCCCGTTTACGGCGGGTCTGGGGGTCGGACTGCTGCTTGCGGCCATTCTGTACGGGGCCATGAACGCTGGACAGACGCATGCGCGTCCGAATCGTCCGCAATCGGGAACCGCGACCGGGACGCTTGCTGCGGCGGTTGATGCGCCGCGCTCCGTTCAAGGCGCAGAATCCCTCGACCGTCTCTCGCCAGCGTCGACCCGGTCAGCGTCAGCCACGCGGACGACGGGTGCGCCGGCCACGTCCGCCACGTCGGCATCCACTTCAAAGGGCCGCACTTCGGCCGCCACCAGGAGGACGCCTGTGCGCGTCGTCATCGTTGCCGGTCAGTCGGTGCAGGCGATTGCAGACCAACTGGCCAGGGCTGGCGTGATCCAGAATCGCGGCAAATTTGTCGCGATGGCTGCGCGAGAGCCGTTTTTGCGTGCGGGCGCCTATGAATTGCAGCGGAATGAACCGCTGCCGGAGTTGCTCTATGTGTTGACAACCTCCTGACGAGAGGCGTGCTTGGCTTTGGGGCAGGATCCGCCAATCTGTCGGGGCGAACTGTTCTTCTTGCTTGCCGGGACCCGCGATTTAGTGGTATACTCTTGCAGGTGAAAATTCGCACGTCCGCGGAGAAGGGTCAAGTCTGCCTGGAGCAGGGGTCCCTTCGGTGAAGCGGGCGGAGGACAAACTTGAAGGGGGATTACCGTTAGATGGCCGTCATTTCAATGAAACAATTGCTGGAAGCCGGTGTGCACTTTGGCCACCAGACCAGACGCTGGAATCCGAAGATGGATCGCTACATTTTCACGGAGCGTAACGGCATATACATCATCGACTTGCAAAAGACAGTAAAGAAAGTGGAAGAGGCGTACAACTTTGTCCGCCAAATTGCTTCTGAAGGGAAATCCGTTCTTTTTGTAGGGACAAAAAAGCAGGCTCAGGACTCGGTGCGCGATGAAGCGCGCCGCTGTGGCGGATATTTCGTGAATCAACGGTGGCTGGGCGGCACCCTGACCAACTTTAGCACCATTCAAAAGCGCATTGAGCGACTCCGCGCGCTTGAAACCATGGAGATGGACGGAACGTTTGAAGTCCTGCCCAAGAAGGAAGTGATCTTGCTGCGCAAGGAACAGGAGCGGCTGGAGAAATTTCTCGGCGGGATCAAAGACATGAAGAAACTTCCCGGCGCGTTGTTCATCATCGATCCGCGCAAAGAACGCATCGCAGTCGCAGAGGCGCGCAAACTGGGCATCCCCATCGTGGCCATCGTGGATACAAACTGCGACCCGGATGAGATCGATTATATCATTCCCGGCAACGATGATGCGATTCGCGCAGTGAAATTGCTGTGCAACAAGATGGCGGACGCGGTCGTCGAGGGCAACCAGGGCGGAGAAGAAACGGCGTCCTGAAAGATCCGGTAAAACCTTGACGAGCCTGAAAGAGCCTGAAAGAGTCGGCATGCTGGCCCGCAAGGGCCGCCGCATGTTCGGAGCAGACCCCCCATGGCGCTGCGCGGCGCCATTCCCTGAAAAAGCGCCAGCGCCGTTTTTCAGGGGATGAAAGCCCGCTCGCCCGGGGTCGTATACTGTGCCCGTCGCGAGTTTGGCGCAGACATGTTCAAGCGGCGGCACAGTATATGATCCCGACCGGCAGGGACCATCGTTATTTTTATACGGCAACTTGCCAAGCGCGTCTGGGATGTTGCCATGGTTGGCGGTGGCCGTCAGGCCATGTTGGTTTCGGGATAGACTTTCATGCCTGAGTTTTGCGAAGCAAAATCTCAGCGCTTCGCGCCACCAACAACCGGGAAGAAAAATACGCCTGCGGCGATATTTCGCGGCAGATTGACTCAAAGACGCAGGGTGGGCATAGCGCGGTGGAGTCAAGCGGCGGTCGCCTTGCCTGCACCATATTTTTGAAACGACGGCGATGCCGCTGCCGTGGCGGCCGATTGGGTACATACAAGCAGCATAAGGAGCGGACTGAACATGGCAACAGTAACGATAGAAGCGGTAAAGCAGTTGCGCGAAAAAACGGGAGCCGGAGTGAATGACTGCAAAAAGGCCTTGACAGAGACAGGCGGCGACATGGAGAAAGCCATTGAGTTCCTGAGGGAGCAGGGCCTGGCGTCGGCGGCGAAAAAAGCGGGAAGAGTGGCCGCCGAGGGTGTCGTCGAGTCATACATTCACGGGGGCGGCCGCATCGGTGTGCTTGTCGAGGTCAACTGCGAGACGGACTTTGTGGCCAAAACCGACGAGTTTCGCGCCTTGTGTCGCGACATTGCCATGCATATTGCCGCCTCCAGGCCGGAGTATCTGCGGCGCGAGGATATTGCCGGCGATATCGTGCAGCGTGAGACCGAGATTTTCCGCCAGCAGACTTTGAATGAGGGCAAGCCGGCGCACATTGTGGATAAGATCGTGGCTGGCAAGGTCGATAAATTTCTGCGCGAGCAGTGCCTGCTTGATCAGCCGTTCGTCAAGGATCCGTCCGTCACGGTCGCCGCCCATGTCGCCTCGAAGATCGCCAAGATTGGGGAGAATATCTCCATTCGTCGATTTGTCCGCTACGAGATGGGCGAAGGGATCGAACGGCGGCAGGATGATTTTGTTGCGGAAGTGATGGCGCAGGTTAAACAGTAATGTCCGGGGAGCACATGATGTGTTCCCTTTTCGCGTCGGCCATGTACTTTGGGGGGACTGTATGAGCGGGATCAAGTATAAGCGTGTAGTGTTAAAATTGAGCGGCGAGGCGTTGGCTGGCACCGATGGTTTTGGCATCTCGTCGGACGTTCTGCATTCCGTGGCGCAGCAGATCCGCGATGTGACTGCACTCGGAGTCCAGATGGCGGTTGTCGTCGGCGGCGGAAACATCTGGCGTGGGGTTTCTGCCAGCGCTGAGGGGATGGATCGAGCGCATGCGGATTACATGGGGATGCTCGCCACCGTCCTGAACGCTTTGGCTCTCCAGGACGCGCTGGAACGTGCGGGCGTCGTCACGCGCGTGCAAACGTCCATTGAGATGCGGCAGGTGGCGGAACCGTATATTCGCCGACGGGCCATTCGGCACCTTGAAAAAGGCCGGGTCGTGATCTTTGCGGGGGGCACGGGAAACCCCTTTTTCACCACGGACACCACCGCAGCACTGCGCGCCGCCGAGATCGAAGCGGAGGTTATCCTGATGGCCAAGAGCGGCGTGGATGGAGTTTATTCGGCGGATCCGCAAAAGGTTCCAACCGCCACCAAATACGAAACGCTCAGTTTCATGACTGTTTTGAGTTTGGGCTTGGGCGTCATGGACTCTACGGCGACATCACTGTGCATGGATAACAATATCCCTATTTTTGTGTTTTCTATTACGGAGGCCGGTAATATTCGCCGCGCCGTTTTGGGTGAAGCAATCGGCACGATTGTGCGGAGGGATGAATTGTGAGCGCAGACTATATCAAGACTGCGGAAGACAGAATGGAGAAGTGCCTGTCTTCGTTAAAACGGGATTTTGCGACGATACGGGCTGGTCGCGCAACGCCTGCGCTGCTCGACAAGATCGCCGTCGACTACTACGGGTCGTTGACGCCGATCAACCAGTTGGCGAATATCACAGCGCCGGACCCCCGGCTTATCGTTATCCAGCCTTGGGACAAGGGGACGCTCGGCGAGATCGAGCGGGCGATTCAAAAGTCTGACCTCGGCTTGACGCCGTCTAGCGACGGCATCGTGATTCGCTTGAGCATTCCCCAACTCACGGAACAGCGCCGTGTGGAGTTGACAAGGGTGATCAAGAAAATCGCCGAAGAATCGCGAGTCGCGGTGCGCAATGTGCGACGCGACACGAATGAAGAGATCAAGAAGGCCGAGAAGCAGTCAGTGCTGCCTGAGGATGAGAGCCGTCGGCTGCAGGAGCGGATTCAGGATGTCACGGACCATGCTGTCGCTGAGGTTGACCGCCTGCTGGCGCAAAAGGAGCGCGAACTCATGGAGGTGTGAGGGAGCGCACATGAAGGTGCGTGACCGAGTCCCTTGAGGGCCCGGGCAAGCAGGACAGCGCGGAGTTTTTGCCGCTTCACAAACCACCGATCGGGATGAAAGTTTGGGGTGTGTGTGATGGGGGAGAGGCGAGTATGGGAGTCTGGACCACCCTGTTCCGTAAGCTTAGAGGCAAGCGTTCCTACGATCAGCCGCTTCTTGCAGAGCATATTCCTGCGCACATTGCGATCATTATGGATGGCAACGGGCGGTGGGCGCGACGTCGGGGCTTGCCTCGTTCCGCGGGCCATCACGCCGGCATGCTGGCCATGCGGGAGGTCATACGCGCCGCTGACGACTGGGGCGTAAAAGTACTGACTCTCTACTCATTTTCCACTGAAAATTGGATACGGCCGCGCCAGGAAATCGATTATCTGTGGCATTTGGTCGATGAGTTCTTCCAGCTTGACATCGAGGAACTGGCGGAACGAAACGTTCACATCAAAATCATCGGCGATGCGGGCAAATTGCCCGCCGCCACACGGGCGACCATAGAGAAGGCGCGAATCAGGACGATGGACAATACGGGCCTTGTGGTGCAGTTTGCCCTGAATTATGGCAGTCGCAGTGAGATCGTCAAAGCGGTGCAGACGGTGGCCGGCGAGGTGGAGAAGCACGAACTGCGCGCCTGCGACATAACGGAAGACGCCATCGCGGCTGCGCTTGAGACGGCGGGCCTGCCGGATCCGGACCTGCTCATCCGCACTGCGGGCGACCAGCGAATCAGCAACTTTCTCCTGTGGCAAATCGCATATACGGAATTTGTGTTTGTCGACGAGACGTGGCCGAATTTCTCCCGCACTCACTTTGAAGAATCAATCAGGATGTACTTGACCAGGGAGCGCAGGTTTGGCGGATTGAAGTGAGGTGTACGCATGCTGCGTCAGCGAGTGGTGACGGCGATTTTGGGCGCTATCTTGGTGGTGGGGGCCACGCTTCTGGGAGGAGTGTGGACCGCTCTGCTCTTTGCCGCGATCGCTGTCGTCAGCGTACTCGAAATTGGCGCTATGATGAAAGTGCGCGCGGCGAGCGCGGAAAATATCATCGCCGTCGCCTTCACGATCCTGATGGTCATGTGGACGCCCTTCGAGCAGTTCTGGTACGTCCTGTTCTATGCGCTGCTCGTCGTGACCATACTGAGGCGGGAGCAATTTTCCTTTTCCGGGGCGGGGGTTCTGTTTGCGGCGGCGCTTTATTCGAGTTACGCCTTTCGCATGATGCTTGACCTGCGTTCGCTGTCGGATGGGATCGGTTGGGTGCTCATCGTGTTTGTGGGCATCTGGTCAACGGATACAGGGGCTTTTTTTGTCGGTCGGGCGTTCGGAGGCCGCAAGCTGCTCCCGGAAGTGAGCCCCAAAAAGACGGTGTCCGGGGCGTTCGCCGGATTTGTGTTTGCCACAGTCCTGACTCCGCTGGCGGGTTCGTTCATGATCCGCGGGGGAGCTCACAACTGGCCTGAACTCGCATTTCTTGGCGCCATGATTTCGATTGCCGGACAACTCGGCGATTTGGTCGAATCCGCACTCAAACGACACTATGCGGTCAAGGACTCGGGATGGATATTGCCGGGGCATGGAGGTATTCTGGATCGTTTCGACAGCTTGCTCTTGGCTGCCCCTATCGCATATCATTTAATTACCTGGCTATTTCCGCATGCGTGACATGTGTGAGAAGGAGTTGGAGGCCGTGGTTCGTGGATTGGCGATCCTTGGCGCCACAGGGTCGATCGGGAGGCAGACGCTGGATGTGGTGCGAGCGCATCCAGAACGTTTGCGCATAGAGGTGGTTTCTGCCTACAGCAATGTCAACGCGCTTGTGGCGATTGCAAGAGAATTTTCCGTCCGTCGCGTTGCAGTTCGCGATGAACAGCAGGCGCAGATTGTACGGGCCGCCCTGCCCGCCGTTCACGTATTGTGGGGCGACGGCGCATTGGCCGAGGCCGCTCTTTCGACCGGCGTCGATCTGGTGATCAATGCGGTGGTGGGAGCTGCGGGAATCAAGCCCACTCTTGCGGCTCTGAACGCGGGAGTGGATGTGGCCCTTGCCAACAAAGAGACCGTGGTCGCGGCGGGGCGCATGGTGGTCGCCGCCGCAGAGCGTTCCGGCGCTCGCCTGATACCGATTGACTCTGAGCATTCGGCCATCGCGCAGTGTTTGCAGGGATATCGTCGCGACGATGTGGCCGGACTGCTTCTCACCGCGTCGGGAGGTCCGTTCCGGACCGTGTCGGCGGAAAGGCTGCGCACAGTGACTGTGGCTGACGCGCTTGCCCACCCCACGTGGAGAATGGGCGCAAAGAACACGATTGATTCCGCCACGCTCATGAATAAAGGGCTGGAGGTTATCGAAGCGCATTTTCTGTTTTCTGTTCCATATGACAACATCGATGTGGTCGTGCATCCGCAGAGCATCATTCACTCTTTGGTGGCGTTTCGGGACGGCTCGATGCTGGCTCAGTTGAGCGTGCCCGACATGCGCCTGCCGATCCAATACGCCATCTTCGGGCGGGACGGGCGAGTGGAGGCGCCTTGGGAGCGCCTTGATCTCACCCAGGTGGCGTCGCTCACCTTCGAAGCGCCGGACACGGTCCGTTTTCCCGCCCTGAGCCTGGCATATCGCTGCGGAGAGGCGGGGGGCAGTTACCCGGCGGTCATGAATGCGGCCAATGAAGTCGCTGCGATGGCGTTTGCCGCGGGTCAATTGGATTTTCTCGGCATTGTGGACATCGTGGAACGGGTGATTGACGGTCATGAGTCCGTGACTCCGCTGACACTCGATGACGTGCTGGCCGTTGACGACTGGGCAAGGGTGCGGGCGCGCGCACTGATTACGGAGAGGGGGCGGGGCGCCTGATGGGATCGATTCTCGCCGGCGGACTGCAGTCTGTGGCCAGTGTTGTGGTCGTATTTCTTGTTCTTGTGACCATTCATGAGTTTGGCCACTTTATCGTTGCCAAAAAAGCGGGCGTGTTGGTGCCCAAGTTCGCCATTGGCTTTGGACCCCCCATCTTTCGCTGGGGGAAGGGAGAAACAGAATATTCGCTGCGGATCTTCCCCCTCGGCGGTTTTGTGCAACTGGCCGGCGACTTGCCGCAGGACAGTTTTTTCCGCGTTGGAGAAGCGTTGACCGTCCGGGTTGATGAACACCATGAGGTTACAGAGCTGGGCGATGAAGGGGACGTCTCCGACGGCGTCACAGGAACGCTTGTCAGCGTGGACACGGAGCGGTCCTATACGATTGCGCTTGACACCGGCGAGGGAGTGCGGGAGTTTGCGATCGCCCGGCGCGCCTTTTTGATCAATGGCAAGGAGCGGATCGCCCTTGCGCCGCCGGATCGTCAGATGGCGCGAAAATCATTGTTGGCGCGCATGCTGATCACCCTGGCGGGGCCGCTGATGAATGTCGTCCTTACCATTGTGCTGTTTGCGATCGTGATTGGATCCATAGGCATCGCGGCGTCCCCGCCGCAAGTCGCGACTGTGTTGCCCGGTTCGCCGGCCTTCGCCGCCGGGATGCGATCCGGCGACGTGATTGAAGCGATCAATGGGAAGGCGATCAATAACTGGATGCAGCTCGTTGCGGTCATCGAGGGACATCCGCTGGATCGTCTGGCCGTGACCGTGGATCGAAAGCAACTCCAGCAGACTCTGTATGTCACCCCGCGCAAGCGCAAGGACGGAGTCGGGTTTGTCGGCATCACGCCCACTGTGACGCACGGCGCGATACCGGCAATTTCAGGCGGATTTCAGCAGACGGTTGCCTATACGCAACTGATCTATAACAGTTTTGGCCAACTGTTCACCCACAAGAACGCGTTTGTCAAAGATTCGGCGGGACCTGTGAAGATCGTGGCCATCATCAGCCAGCAGGCGCAATTGGGGCTGCTCAACCTGATGAATCTGACGGCGCTTTTGAGCCTCAATCTGGCGATCCTGAATCTGCTGCCGATTCCGCCACTCGATGGCAGCCGGATGCTGTTTCTGACCGTCGAGTTGATTCGGGGGCGGCGGATTGATCCGCGCAAGGAGTATCTCGTGCATGCGATCGGTTTTGTGTTGATCATCGCGCTGACCGTCTTTCGCACGTACCTGGACGTAACGCAATTGTTTTGACGGGGAAACTGGCCGCCAGGCCGCTTTGGCGGGGTAACAGCCGCAAGCTGTAGTGACGGGGGAACTGGCCGCCATTTTGTGCACCATGGGCGCGTGGGCGTTTGGTTCACAGCGCGAAAGATTGTTCACGGGAGAGGGCGTAGCGTCAAATGCATTTGGGGATTGATCAGGCTGCAGAGGGCTGGCGCGATGAGGGGTCCATGGACTCCATCGAGGAGCCCATGGACCTGGTTCCGCTGTACGATACAGGCATGGCGCCGATCGAATGCGACCGTGCGGTCTTTGCGTCTCTTCATCGACACGGCCTCGTCGCAAGGCTGGGGGAGCGCGCCCGGACGATCCGCCTGAACGTGGACGGGACGGTCGGCGAACTGGCGCCGGAACAGTTGGCGGGCGCCCTTCGCTGGCTGGAATTGCAACTGCCTGATGTGCAGATTGCGTTCATCCGTCCTGCGGATGAACGCCTCAGAGAGCGCGGGGCCGTTCGCAGCGCTCTCATGACGCGTTATCTGACAGCCGCCGCATGGCTGCTCATGGAGCGCGAACCGGCGCTGCGCGGAGATCTGCAGACGGCGATGTGGACATTGGCGGAGGATCGTCGACTCGATGTGCACATCGCGACTTCAGCGGAGATGCTCGCTTCCCGGCAGGTGGAAAGGCGGCTGTGCACGATCTTGACCACGCTGTCGGGAGAATGGCCGTGGCCCTGCAACATCGTGGAGAGAACCGGACGTGCGCATCGGTTTCAGGCGTTTCATGATGAGGTCCTGAAAGAGGCGGCGGACGCCGGTCGCGCCCAGAGGCCGACGCCGGAGGCTGGCGATCATTCGCAAGAGCCTGTGGAGCGCCTGGAGCTGGGCCAGTCTTTCACGGACGCCGCGACGGACATTGCGGCGATTCAGGATGAGATGCGGCGCGTATGTGTGGCCGGCCGTCTGTTTGGCGTTGAACTGCGGGAGCTGTCGAGCGGCAGGCAGTTGTGCCAATTTCACATCTCTGACGGCACGGATTCAATCACCTGCAAACTGTTCTCGAAACCGGGGAAACGCGAGGCTGCGCTCCCTCCCCTGGCGGATGGCATGCATCTTCGCGTGCGCGGCGCCGTGCAGTACGATACCTACGCGAAAGAATTGGTGTTGCAGGTGACCGACCTGCATTCATTCGCGGCGGTCGTCCGTCGCGACGACGCGCCGGAAAAACGTGTGGAACTGCACGCCCATACGCAGATGAGCGCGCTGGACGGCGTCGTGCCGGCGGCTGATCTCGTCTTGCGCGCCAAAGAGTTTGGCCATGCCGCCGTGGCAATCACGGACCATGGGGTCGCGCAGGCGTACCCTGACGCCTACGCCGCGGGCAAAAAGCACGGAATCAAGATTCTGTATGGCGTAGAGGCGAATGTGGTCGACGCCGGACTCGCCATTGTGCACCAAACGCAGGATATGGCGCTGGATTCGGACACCGTGTATGTCGTCTTTGACACTGAGACGACGGGGCTGTCCGCGGCGGAGCACGAGTTGATAGAGATCGCCGGGGTCAAGATGCGGCGCGGGGAGATCGTGGACACGTTTGCCGAACTGATCCGGCCGGAGCACGCGATTTCCGCGAAGATCACCGAGCTTACCCACATCACCAATGAGATGGTGGCGGACAAGCCTGATGTCCGCGCTGTATTGCCGCGCTTTCGGGAGTTTTGCGAAGGGGCTGTGCTGGTCGCCCACAACGCCGAATTTGACATGGGCTTTCTGTCCGTACAGGCTGCGCGCATCGGCGTGGAGCGATTCTCGCAACCGGTGATAGACACGCTGGCATTGGCCCGCGCGGTTTTTCCCGGCGACCGCAATCACCGCCTGAAGACCTTGACGCAAAAATACAATGTGACACTCACGCAGCATCATCGCGCACTGGCCGACGCGGAGGCGACAGGCCGCGTATTTTACGGGCTGCTCGATGACCTCGCGAAGGAAGCGGCGGTCGCCAGCTTGGCGGATCTGACGGCCTTTGGACTGCGGACGGGCGACTCTGCGAAGAACCGGTCGTATCACACGACCCTTCTGGTGCGTTCGCAGACCGGACTTAAGAATCTGTATCGACTCGTGTCCCATTCGCATATCGAATCCTATTATCGCGAGCCGCGAATCCCGCGGTCAATGCTCCGTGAACTCCGGGCTGGATTGCTGGTCGGTTCGGGCTGTAAAGCGGGCGAGCTGTTTCAGGCCCTGTTGCGGGGGAAGACCCGCGATGAACTGCGGACCATCATAGAGTTTTACGATTTTATAGAGTTGCAGCCGTTGGACCACTATGAACCTCTTCTGGAGTCAGGCGAGATCAGCGGAACCGACGCGGTGGCGAATTACCACAGGCAACTGCTGGAGTTGGCGGATGAGGCGGGAAAGCCCGTGGTCGCAACAGGCGATGTTCATTTTCTTGACGCCGCCGACGGCGTGTTCCGGGAGATCATCTTGCACAGCGCCAACAGCCGCAAAGAAGCGGGACGTCCGTTTCTCCAGCCTGCCCTGACATTCCGGACCACCGCCGAGATGCTTGCGGCTTTTTCGCATCTGGGCGGGCGCGCGAAGGAGGTTGTGGTTCGCAATCCGCGCGCCGTAGCCGACCAGATCGAGTCCATCAGTCCAGTTCCCGACCGTGTCTACCCGCCCATCATGGAAGGGGCGGACGAACAGGTGCGGACGCTTTCCATGCAGCGGGCGCGCCGCCTCTACGGAGAAAGTCTGCCGCCGGTCGTTGCGGACCGTATGGAAAAGGAACTGCACAGCATTATCACGCATGGATTCGCCGTGAACTATCTGATTGCCCATAAACTCGTGACAAAGTCTCTGGACGACGGCTACATCGTCGGTTCGCGCGGTTCGGTCGGCTCGTCGCTGGTCGCGACGATGCTCGACATCACGGAGGTCAATCCGCTGGCGCCGCATTACGTATGCCGGGATTGCCAGCACTCCGAATTTGTGCTTGACGGCTCGATCGGGTCCGGTTTTGATCTGCCCGACAAACCCTGCCCGCGTTGCGGTCAGAAGTGCCACAAGGATGGCCAGGATATTCCGTTTGAAACGTTTCTCGGGTTTGAGGGCGACAAGGTGCCCGACATCGATCTCAATTTTTCGGGCGAGTATCAGGCGCGCGCCCACAAATATACGGAAGAGTTGTTTGGGTCCGATTATGTGTACCGTGCGGGCACGATCTCGACGATCGCGGACAAGACCGCATTTGGCTACGTGCGCAAATGGGCGGACGATCACGGGAAACATCTTCGCAACGCCGAGATTGCGCGTCTGGTCGCAGGTTGCACGGGCATCAAACGCACCACTGGCCAGCACCCCGGCGGCCTGATCATCGTGCCGAGCGACCACGACATCTACGATTTTTGTCCGATCCAGCATCCGGCGGACGATCGAAGTTCAGGCACGCGCACCACGCATTTTGACTTTCACGCCATCCACGACAATCTGCTCAAGCTCGACATCCTCGGCCACGACGACCCGACTGTGCTAAGGATGCTGCAGGACATCACGGGTGTGGACGTGCGCCAGGTTGCGGTCGACGACCCCCAGGTGTACGCTCTCTTTCGCGGCACCGAGCCGCTCGGAGTCGCGCCGGCCGATATCCGCTCGCAGACCGGCACCTATGGAATCCCTGAGTTTGGAACGAAATTTGTGCGTCAGATGCTGGAGGATACGAAGCCGGGTACATTTGCCGATTTGGTCCGGATTTCCGGACTCTCTCACGGCACCGATGTGTGGCTCAATAACGCGCAGGAACTGATTCGGCAACACGTTGCTCCGCTGCAAGAGGTGATCTGCTGTCGAGACGATATCATGGTCTATCTCATTTACCGGGGTCTGGAGCCCGCGCGCGCTTTCAAGATCATGGAGTCGGTGCGCAGGGGCAAAGGGCTGACGGAAGCTGACGAAGAGTACATGGCGTCGTTTGGGGTGCCGGACTGGTACCTGGAATCCTGCCGCAGGATCAAGTATATGTTTCCGAAGGCGCACGCCGCCGCTTACGTGCTAAACGCGGTGCGCATCGCCTACTTCAAGGTGCATCACCCGCTGTCATTCTATGCCGCGTACTTTACGGTGCGCGCCGAGGACTTCGATCTTGCGCTCATGGAGCGCGGGGCCGACGCGATCGCCATGCGCATCGAAGAGATTGAAGGCAAGGGCGTGACGGCGTCGCCAAAGGAGAAGTCACTGCAGACCGTGCTGGAGTTGGCCCTGGAAATGACCCGGCGCGGATTCGCATTTCAGACTCTGGATCTATATCGGTCGGACGCCACCCGGTTTCTCGTCAAGGACGGAAGTCTGCTGCCTCCATTTGCGGCTGCGGCGGGAATCGGGGATGCGGCTGCGCGCAATATCGCGACCGCGCGGGCCGAGACGCCTTTTCTCTCTGTGCAGGATCTGCAAGAGCGGGCCCGGTTGACAAAAACCGTCGTCGAACTGCTGGGCGGCTATGGCTGCCTGGTGGACCTGCCGGCGTCGAATCAACTGAGCCTGTTCTGAAGCGGCTGTTGACCGCAGGTCTGGGTGGGCCGGCGGGTGTCATTGCAAATCAGGATGCCGCGTGGTATACTCAACGTATTGGAACGCGACGCTTCTCGTACGCGATAAGTGCGTATTCAGACGGGAACAGGATCGGAACTGCGCTGTCGGTTCAGATATTCCTTCTGAACAACCTCTACAAGAGTGGGGTTTCCCCACTCTTTCGTTTGTATGATTTGTACGACCCCTGTGAAGCAGGGTTTCAGGAGGGTGTTTATGGCCGCAAAGCAAAGGGTAACCGATCTCGTGGCCGAGATGGCGACGCCTGTTTTGCAGGAAGCTGGGCTGGAACTGGTTGAGGTTGAGTATAAGAAAGAAGGCGCCAACTGGATTTTGCGCGTCTTTATTGATCGCCCTTTGGGTGTTGTCGACCTCGATGACTGCGTGCATGTGAGCGAGTCGCTGTCGACCGCTCTGGACGAAGCAGATCCGATTCCGAGCGCCTATTTTCTTGAGGTGTCGTCGGCGGGAGCGGAACGACCGCTCAAGACCGAACGGGACTTTGAGCGTGCGCTTGGCAAACGTGTATTTGTTTCGTTCTATGAGCCTTTTGGGGGACGCAAGACGCTCGAAGGTATACTGTTAGGCTATGCCGACGGATTGTTGGATATAGAGATCGACGCTGACAAAATTCAAGTGCCGCGCGACAAGGTGGCAACCGCGCGGTTGGCCATTGCCTGGTGAGATTCGCGTGACTCGCGGCTTGCGAAACACCAGGAAACGGCAGGCATCCGAGTTGACCGGGGCGCCGATCATGCGACAGGCCGGGACGCCGATCAGGCGACTGGCGAATTGGCCCGGACATGGACGGCGGGGGGATCCACGCAGTACAAATTGGTTGGAGGGGGCAATCGGTTCATATGAATGCGGACTTTATCGAAGCGCTGGACCAACTCGAACGGGAGCGCGGCATCAGCAGCGGTGTGCTGATCGAGGCGATTGAGGCGGCGCTCATCTCGGCGTACAAGCGGAATTTCAGTTCCGCGCAAAATGTTCGCGTCGAAGTCGACAGACTGTCGGGAAACATTCTTGTGTACGCCCGCAAGACCGTGGTGGAGAGTCCGCACGATCCGCGTCTGGAGTTGTCGCTGGACGCCGCCATGGAAATGAATCCAAACTATCGCCTGGGCGACATCGTGGAACTTGAGGTTACGCCGCGAGAATTTGGCCGCATCGCGGCCCAGACGGCCAAACAGGTTGTGACGCAGCGCATCAGGGAAGCGGAGCGCGGCATCATCTACACAGCCTACGCGGATCTGGAAGAGGACATCGTGTCGGGTGTGGTCGCGCGACAGGACGGGCGTTATTCATATGTGGATCTGGAACGGACCGAGGGTCTGCTGCCGCTGTCCGAACAGATCCCCGGTGAACGCCTGCAGTTGGGTGATCGCATCCGCGCCTTCATTTTGCGCGTGGAAAAGACGACAAAGGGACCGCAGATCCTCCTGTCGCGCATTCACCCGGGACTGTTGCGCCGCCTGCTGGAACTTGAGGTGCCGGAGATTTATGACGGGATCGTCGAGGTCAAGGCGGTGGCGCGCGAGGCCGGAGCAAGGTCCAAGGTTGCCGTATTTTCACGAAACCACGATGTGGATCCGATCGGCGCCTGCGTGGGGCCGAGGGGCATGCGAATTCAGTCGATCGTGGCCGAGTTGCAGGGCGAAAAAATCGATGTCATCGAGTGGAGCAACGATCCCGCCATTTACGTGGCGAGCGCTCTATCGCCTGCGAAGGTAGTCGATGTGGAGGTGTTTGAGGGCGAGAAAATGGCGCGGGTGGTGGTGCCTGACTACCAATTGTCGCTCGCCATCGGCAAAGAGGGGCAAAATGCCCGTCTGGCCGCCAAATTGACAGGCTGGAAGATCGACATCAAGAGCGAGAGCCAGATGGGACGGACATCCTCCGTGTTCGCGGATCTTGACCGCGCCGCGTTTCTGGATGACTAGAGGACATGTGATAAAGTCCGCGCAGCAGGCGTTATGATCCCACATATAGTGTTTGAGGCTTTAATCAAACACTATATGTACCGCGCCACGCCTGCCAAATTTCAGTTTATCACATGTCCCCTAGGCCAACATGACTGGGCCAGCATGGCCGGCGTCTGCGAACCGTCGGCGTTTCCTGAACACCCGGGTTCATGGAGACGCGGATACGGGAGATTACAGACTGGTTTGGATTTCCACGTGGGGGGATGGGCCATGGTCAAAAGGATTCCGGAGCGGCAGTGCGTGGGTTGTCAAGAACAAAAGCCCAAGCGTAGTATGTTACGCGTTGTGCTTACGCCGACGGGCGAAGTGGTGATTGACCCCACGGGAAAACGCGCCGGCCGGGGAGCGTATATTTGCAATTCGCGCACCTGTTTCGACCAAGCGCGCAAGCGCAAGGCGCTGGAACGCGGACTAAAAACCGAGCTTGCCCCGGAGGTGTACGATGAGTTGGCGAGGCTTGTCGAGGCGGGTGCGGAGCATGGCTAACCTCGATGGATTGCTCGGCCTCGCGGCGCGAGCGCGTGCGCTGGTCTCGGGAGACGACGCCTGCATGCGCGCGATTCGGACTCGCAAGGCGGCGCTGGTGATCGTCGCTTGCGACGCAGGGGCAAACGGCATGAAGAAGCTGCGGGACAAATGCCTCTACTACGGGATACCGCTGGTGAGCGCGCTGACAAAGGGTCAATTGGGGAGGGCTTTGGGAAAGGACGAACGGGCGGTCGTTGCCGTTACGAACGCACGGTTCGCCGCACAAATCGCGCAGATTGTGAAAGACAGTGTCGGGGGTGAAGATATTTGACCAAATTGCGTGTGTATGAGTACGCCAAGCAACTCAATATGTCGAGCAAGGAAATCATTACAATACTGAGCCGATTGAGCATTCCGGTGAATAATCACATGAGTGTGATGGAACCGCATATGGTGCAGGCGGTGGAGGGCTTCTTTTCTGATGTGAAGGCCCGCGCGGCCGCGCGTACCGCGGCCATGCAGGAGCGCAAGCAGGAGCGCGACCCGGACCGCCGGACAGTCGCGCGGACAGCGAGTGTAAGCGAGGGAGAGGGAACTATTACGGGGCATACGACAGAGGGCAATGCAACGCAGACGGAAACGCGCGGACCGTCGGAACAAGCGCCGGAGCGGAGAACGCCGCCGGCCCAGGACGCAGAATGGGCGCCGCCCGCGGCGGTTCCGGGCGCGCGCGGCGCCGCAAACGCCGATGACGCCGCCGCGCAGATCACGGGTGCGCGACCATCGCAACCGTACTCGGCGCGCACAGGCTCCACGCATCAGCGGCGGTCATATGGAGGCGGCTATCGGTCGGAGGGCGCGACCAATCAGGGCGGGCGCAACGATCGTCCATTTCGGGAACGCGCGCCTGGTTCGCCGGAGGGGGACAGAACGGCGCAGGGCGCCCACGCTCGCGGCGGATATTCTGAACGGTCAACCGGAGACGGCGCAGAGCGCTCGCCGCGGCCGTATGAAGGCGCCGCGGGCGGAGCGGATCGCCGCCCCGGACAGTATCCGCCGCGCCAGGGAGCGCCAAATCGGACGAGTCAGGGTGGTGGATACAATCAGCGGCCTGCGTCCGCCGGGTACGATCGCCGTCCGGGACAGGGAGCGGGCGACGGAAATCGTCCGCAATCGGCAGGTGGCCGTCCGCAATCGGCAGGTGGCCGTCCGCAATCGGCAGGTGGCCGTCCGCAATCGACGGGAGGCCGTCCGCCGTCGGCAGGTGGCCGTCCGCCGTCGGCAGGTGGCCGTCCGCAATCGGCAGGCGGTGCGGGCGGACCGCGGGGCGGCTATCAGGGCGGCGGGGCTCGATCTGCCCAGACGGGTTCGTATGGCGGCGCTGCACCGGCGCGTTCCGGGGATAACAGACGTGGACCGCAAGGAGGATCGCGGCCTGCGCGTTATTCTGGAGAATCAGGAGGTGGATTTTCCAGTGCGCCGCCGCGTTTTGAGACTTCGTCCGACGCGGCGCGCAGCGGGCAAACGGGAGGCCAGGGCCAGCAGCGCAGACGCGGCGGAGACCGAGGAGGCAACAACCGTTCGAATCTGTCTGACAGGCGTGAGAATAACCGCAAGCTGCAACCTCCACGCTCGCGCTCGCAGGGGCGGACCATGGTGGTCAGGGCGCCTGAAGGCCCGAAACAGGTTCATGTCGACGCTCCTATGACGGTCAGCGAGTTTGCCCATTATATTCGTCGCGAGGCGTCAGAGGTTATTAAAAAACTGTTGTTTCTCGGCATGCCGGTGACGATCAACCAGGAGCTCGACACCGACGCGATGGCGTTGGTGGGGGCGGAGTTTGGCACCGAGGTTATCGTGGACGCGCCGCGCGATCTCGAAGCGGAGGAGATGCTTCCGGAAGACATCGACGAGGCGACTCTTGAACACAGACCGCCCGTGGTAACGATCATGGGGCACGTCGATCACGGCAAGACCACGCTGCTTGACGCCATTCGTCAGACCAATGTGACGGCCTCCGAAGCGGGCGGCATCACGCAGCACATCGGCGCCTATCAGGTCGAGATCAACCAGAAGAGAATCACGTTTCTCGATACTCCCGGTCACGCCGCATTCACCACGATGCGTGCGCGCGGCGCACAGGTCACTGATATCACAGTTCTCGTGGTTGCCGCGGATGATGGAGTGATGCCGCAAACCGTGGAGGCGATCAACCACGCCAAAGCGGCAAACGTGCCGATTATCGTGGCCATCAACAAGATGGACAAACCGGGAGCGGATCCGGATCGCATCAAGCAGGCGCTGACCGAACACGGCCTCGTTGCGGAGGAGTGGGGCGGCGATACGATCTTCGTGCCGCTGTCTGCACTGCAGAAGCAGGGGATCGAAGAATTGTTGGAGATGATCCTGCTTGTGGCGGAGGTGGCGGATCTGAAAGCCAGTCTGTCGATGCGTGCGCGGGGAACGGTTGTCGAGGCCCAGTTGGATAAGGGGCGGGGCCCGGTTGCGACCATCCTCGTTCAAAACGGCACCCTGCGCATCGGCGATGTGGTGGTTGCGGGCCACACGTTTGGCAAGGTGCGGGCCATGGTGAATGACCGTGGGCGGCGGGTGAAGGAGGCGCAGCCGTCCATGCCGGTCGAGATCGTGGGTCTGTCCGATGTGCCAAGCGCCGGCGATCTGTTTGTGGTGTATGACGACGAACGCCAGGGGCGCCTCGTGGCGGAACGCCGTTCGATGCGCCAGCGCGCGGAAGAACTCGGGGTGACCTCCCGCGTCACGCTCGATGATCTGTATAAGCAGATTCAGGAGGGTGAGGTCAAGGACCTCAATCTCATCCTGAAGGCGGATGTTCACGGCTCCGCGGAAGCGGTGCTCGGAGCCCTGCAGAAAATCGAAGTGAGCGGTGTGCGCATCCGCGTCATCCACAATGGCGTGGGGGCCATTACGGAGTCCGACATTTTGCTCGCCTCTGCGTCGAACGCCATCGTGATCGGATTCAACGTGCGCCCGGAAGTAAACGCGGTCAAAATGGGAGAGTCTGAGAAGGTGGACATCCGCCTCTATCGCGTGATCTACAACCTGATCGAAGAGATTGAGGCTGCGCTGCGAGGCATGCTCGATCCCGTCTACAAGGAAGTTGTGCTGGGCCGCGCGGAAGTTCGGCAGTTGTTCAAGGTGTCGAAAGTCGGAACGATTGCCGGCGGCATGGTGCAGGACGGCAAATTGGTCCGTGACGCCGATGTTCGGGTCATCCGCGGCGGGGTGGTCGTGTATGAAGGGAAGCTGGATTCTCTGAAGCGTTTCAAGGATGACGCGCGTGAAGTGTCCTTCGGGTATGAATGTGGGTTTACGCTTGAACGGTTCAATGACATCAAGGAAGGCGACATCGTTGAAGCGTTTAAGATGGAGGCCATTAAAGCCGAGTAGGTCTGCGCATCGACTGACGGGAGTTTCCAGGCGCAGGCGATGGGACAGACAACCACTCCGCATTTGGTAGGTGAACGTGTGAAAGTTCGCAATGAACGCATAGCCCTGCAGATCCAGCGGGAGGCAAGCGACGTGATTCATCAGCACGTCAAGGATCCGGGAATCGGCTTTGTCACCGTGACTGGCGCAGAAATCAGCAGCGATGCGACGCACGCGAAGATCTTCGTGTCCGTCATGGGTTCCGCCGAAGAGAAACAGGCCAGTCTGATCGCCCTGGAACGCGCCAAGGGGTTTATCCGCAGCGAAATCGGCCGCCGGATACGGTTGCGCATCACGCCGGAACTGCACTTCAAACTGGACGAATCCATGGACTACAGCGTAAAGATCGGTCGGGTGCTGAGCGAGATTATGCCGGTCCAGGATAAAGGGGAGCGCGGGGATGGGTAACGGTCTGTATGCGAATGTGCTGGAAGCGCTTGACGACAGCGCAGATCCGCTTCTGATCGTTTGCCACGTCAGCCCCGACGGGGATGCGATCGGCGCGGCCCTGGCGGTCGCCTATTATTGCGATGGCATCGGGCGCGCCTGCACGCTCGTCAACGACGATCCCATACCATCCCGGTATGATTTTCTGCCCGGCGCGGATCGTTTCGTGCTTACGGATTCGCTCTCCGATCCGTTTTCTGCGGTGGTGGCGCTGGATTGCGCGGATGTCCGGAGAATGGGCAAGAGCCGCGGGCTGGTCGCGGCGGACGCGAGCCTGATCAACATCGACCACCACGGGACCAATGACGGATTTGGCTCCCTCAATCTGGTGCAGCCAGAGGCGGCGGCCACCTGTCTCGTGCTCTACCGCCTGTTTCGCGCGGGCGACGCGGCGATCGGCAAATCTATCGCGCTGGCGCTTTACACCGGCATTGTGTTTGATACGGGCGGTTTCCGCTACAACAACACGACTCCAGAAATCCATCTGGCCGCAGCGGATCTCCTGTCGCGGGATATTGAACCGTTTCTTGTCGCGGACAGGGTGCTTGAAGCGATGAGCCGTGAGCAGGCCGAACTTGTCCGTCTGGGGTTGGCGACGCTGACGGTTCATGACAGCGGCCGCATCGCCTATGTCGCTGTGGATCAGGCGATGCTCGCGGCCTCCGGGGCGACCGAAGGGGATGTGGAGGTGCTCCTTCCGTATACCCGGTCGCTGTCCGGAATCGAGGTTGGACTGCTCTTTCGGGAGCGAAATGACGGCTCCATCAAGGTGAGTTTGCGGTCTCGCGAATTTGTCGATGTGTCCTCGATTGCGGTTCATTTTGGCGGCGGCGGGCATGTGCGCGCTGCGGGCTGCGAGCATGACGGTCCGCTGGCGGCGGCGATCAGCGATCTTGTGAGCCGCGTGGAACAGGCGGTGAATGAGGCTTTTGCAGCACATGGACAGCGGCATTCTCATCTTAAATAAGGCTTCCGGCATGACATCGCAACAGGCGGTGACGGCGGTCAAACGATTGCTGGGCGTCAAAAAAGCAGGGCATTCAGGCATCCTGGATCCGCAGGTAACCGGTGTGCTGCCTGTCTTTCTCGGAAGCGCCACCCGCCTGGCCGAGTATGTGACGGATCGTCGCAAGTGCTATGAAGCGGTGCTGGAGTTTGGTACAGCCACGGATACGCAGGATGCGACGGGAGCGATCGTCGCCAGGGCAGACCCCGCCGGTCTGGATGAACGCGCCGTCAGGAACGCGTTTGCGCGCTTTCGCGGCGTCCTGCTGCAGAAACCGCCGGCGTACTCGGCGCGAAAGATCGCCGGCAAGCGGGCGTATGAACTGGCGCGGGCCGGGCGGGAAGTGGACTTGCAACCGCGGCCCATCACCGTATTTGACCTGTCTATAAGGGACGTGCATCTATATCCGGGGGATTATTGTGTGCGTTTTTCGATTGAGTGTGGGAAAGGCGCCTATATTCGCACCATCTGTCATGACATCGGCGCGGCGGTGGGCGTTCCAGCTCACATGCGCAGCCTTGTGAGGACATGCTCTGGCCCGTTTGTGCTTGCCGACGCCCACCTCCTTGAAGAAGTGGCGCAGGAGAAGTGGAACCTGGTCCTCGCGCCGGACGCGGCGGTCGAACATCTGTCGGTCCTGACCCTGACCGCAGAGCAGATGACGGCGGTTCGACACGGACAACCGGTGGACTGTCCTTGCGGGGATCTTCATCCTGCGCAAGCAGGGATGGGAACAATGGCCGTCGGCGCGCAGGAGGCGCCGGATGCGGGTTGCGGCGGCGCAGCCGTCGGCGAGGGCGCGCGGGGTCAATTCGTGCGCATGGTTGCGCCGGACGGCCGCCTGTGCGCTCTCTATGAGCTTGTGGAGGCGCATGAGGACAGAGTGTGGCTGCGAGCCAAAAAAGTATTCTGTGACGCGGGGTGAGTTCATGGATCTGGACGGGTCGTTCCATCTGCTGTCTTGCCCTCCTGAGGCGGACCGCGCCACATCCAGGCGGGTATTTGCGATTGGCAAGTTTGACGGGCTGCACATCGCCCATCAGGCAGTGCTGGGACGGGCTGTCGCCGTTGCGCGCGACACAGACGCCGATCCGTGTCTGTTCACCTTTACACCGCATCCGCGCTTTGCGCTCACGGGAGACACTGCCTACGAGCGGCTGTTGACCCCGCTTTGCGAGCGGGCCCGCGCCGCGCACGCCTACGGGATGCGGGACGTGTTTGTGGCGACATTCGACGAAATCTTCCGTAATCAGACAGCAGATGAATTTGTCGTGAATTATCTGCTGCCCTTGAAGGCCAGTCACCTGGTCGTCGGATACGATTTCCGTCTGGGCCGCCGCGGGGCGTATGGTCCAGACGATCTGGCCCGCATCGGGCAGACGCTCGGAATTGCCGTGGACACGATCGCGCACGTGGACTTCGCCGATGCGCCGGTGAGCAGTTCCGCCATTCGCAGTCACCTCGCCGCGGGAGAGGTGGCGTCGGTCACGGCCATGCTGGGGCGACCCTACCGGCTGCGTGGAACCGTCGTGGTCGGGGACCGGCGCGGAAGGACGATCGGTTTTCCCACCGCCAACCTCGTGTTGGCCGAATCGTTCGTCCTTCCTCGCGTGGGAGTGTACGCCGTGCAGTGCGAAGTGGGGGGGGCGAGCGCGCGGGGGATGATGAACGTGGGTCGGCGGCCGACCGTGTACGAGCAGGGCGACCTGACCATTGAGGTGCACCTGCTGGATTATGCGCAAGACCTGTACGGCTGCGAAATGGCGGTGGATCTGTTGGGCTATGTCCGCGAAGAACGCAAGTTTGCCGATGTTGACGAACTGCGGACGCAACTGTTCAGGGACCGCGAGGCGGCGGTGTTGTGGCCCGCCGCTCCCGAACGGGATGATAAAAAATAATGCCAATTCCTTTACTACTGCCTGCGCCGTGTGTATACTGATATCGGTTGTGCCATACTGAACATTGGTTGCGCACGATGTTGCACGAATCTACCCGGGCTTGCACTCGTATGCAAGTGTAGCAGCAGCTTGGTGTCGCGGTGCTCCGCCGGACACTGTGCTGTCGGCGATGGCTAGGGATATTATGGAGGGAATCACATGGCGCTGACGCCGGAACGCAAGCAGGAACTCATCGAATCATTCGCGGTTCACGAGGGAGACACAGGATCTCCAGAGGTCCAGGTCGCCCTTTTGACAGAGCGGATCAACTACCTCAACCAGCATTTTCGCACGCACAAGAAAGACCACCACTCTCGGCGAGGGCTGTTCAAGATGGTGTACAAGCGCGCGCATTTGCTGCGTTACCTGCGTGAACACGACATCAACCGCTATCGGGCATTGATCACTCGGTTAGGACTTCGCCACTAGAAGGAGCGGGGCGCCCCGCTCCTTCTTTGGTATTTCCATCAGTGGCGCCATCCACATAGCTTGGCAGCGCTTTACGGGGCATGCGACGAGAGGTCCCCCGTTTCTCAGAGGAGGGTTCTGACGCTTGATTCACGAACAGGACATGATGCTGGGCGGTCGACGCCTGCGGTTGGAGACGGGGCGTTTGGCCAAACAGGCCAACGGAGCGGTGCTTGTCGAGTACGGGGAAACCGTCGTGCTGGCCACGGTGACAGCATCGTCGGAGCCGAAGCCGCTAGACTTTTTTCCGCTTACGGTGAACTACGAGGAGCGGCTCTATGCCGTCGGCAAGATCCCTGGCGGATTCATTAAACGCGAGGGAAGGCCAAGCGAGAAGGCCATTCTCGCAAGCCGATTGATCGACAGGCCGATCCGGCCGCTGTTTGCGGACGGTTTTCGCAACGATGTTCAGGTCGTTGTGCTCGTCATGTCGGTGGACCAGGATTGCGCGCCGGAAATCGCTGGCATGATCGGCGTTTCGGCAGCCCTCAGCATCTCTGACGTGCCGTTTGACGGTCCCATCGCCGGGGTGATTGTCGGGCGGGTGGACGGACGGTTTATTATCAATCCAACGGCGGCGCAAGCCGAGCAGAGCGACATGCATCTGGTCGTGGCCGGGACGCGCGACGCCATCATGATGGTTGAAGCGGGCGCGAAGGAAGTGCCTGAGGCCGTCATGCTTGAGGCGATCATGTTTGGCCACGAAGAAATCAGGAGAGTCATCGCGAATCTCGATCTCCTGGCTGCACAGGCCGGGAAACCGAAGATGGAAGTCACGCTGCACGCGCCCGATGCCGCGATTGACGCGGGTGTGCGCCAGTATGCAACGGACAAGCTTCGGAACGCCGTGCAAACCGAGGAGAAGTTGGCCCGGGAAGCGGCGATGGACGCGGTGATCGACGAGACTCAGAGCGCATTGGCTGAACGGTTTCCCGAGGGTTCGGCGGATATCGCTGAAGTGTTGCACGACATCGTGAAGGAAGAAGTGCGCAAAGCCATTGTTTTGCATGGACAGCGGCCCGATGGGCGCGGCCTGGACGAGATTCGGCCGATCAGCGTGGAGGTGGGAGTGCTGCCGCGCACGCACGGCTCCGGGTTGTTTACCCGCGGACAGACGCAGGCTCTCTCTGTATGCACACTGGGCGCGCTCGGCGATGTTCAGATCCTGGACGGCATCAGTCCGGAAGAGAGCAAGCGGTTTATGCACCACTATAACTTTCCGCCTTTTTCAACGGGCGAGGCGCGTCCGCTTCGTCCCCCCAGCCGTCGGGATATCGGACATGGGGCTTTGGGCGAACGGGCGATCGAACCGATCATTCCGAGCGAGGAGAGCTTTCCGTATACGATTCGGCTTGTCGCGGAAGTGCTGGAATCAAACGGCAGCACATCACAGGCGTCAATCTGCGCATCCGTGCTGGCGCTGATGGACGCCGGCGTACCCATCAAGGCCCCGGTTGCGGGCGTCGCCATGGGCCTTGTCAAGGAAGGCGACCTTGTGGCTGTGCTGACTGATATCCAGGGCATGGAGGATCACCTTGGCGACATGGACTTCAAGGTTGCCGGCACGGCGAACGGTGTGACGGCGTTGCAGATGGACATCAAAATCGGCGGCATTGATCGCTCGATTCTGGAGAAGGCGCTGGAGAAGGCGCACGCTGGCCGCATGTTCATCCTTGGCAAAATGCTGGCGGTGCTCGATCGTCCGCGCGCGGAATTGTCGAGATTCGCGCCCCGCATTATCACTTTGCGCATAAGTCCCGACAAGATTCGCGAGGTGATCGGACCAGGCGGCCGGGTGATCAACAAGATCATTGAAGACACAGGCGTCAAGATCGACATTGAACAGGATGGCCGCGTCTTCATCTCTGCGACGGACGTCACGGCCGGAGAGACGGCGAAGAACATCATTGAGGGCATTGTGCGCGAGGTGGAAGTCGGACAGACGTACGTGGGCAGAGTGATGCGCGTGGAGAGCTACGGCGCTTTTGTCGAGGTGCTGCCGGGAAAAGAGGGGCTCGTTCATGTGTCGCAGCTTGGGGCGGACCGGGTCAGACGCACGGAAGACGTCGTCAAAGTCGGCGATTCCCTGCGCGTGAAGGTGACTGAGGTGGACGCGCAAGGGCGTCTCAACCTGTCCCACCGTGAAGTGCTTCGCGACGAAGGGGTTGCCATCGTCGAATTGCCTCCTCGCCCGGAGGGAGAGCGCGGCAAACCGCCGTTTCGGGGCGGGCGCGGAGGGGATCGCTCCGACCGGGGAGACAGGCCCCGGGACCGCGATCGCGGTCCCGGACCTCGCCAGGGAGCTTTCGCAGAACGCAAAACGCCTGCCGACCGCTGACGATCATCGGGACGCGATGCGGTATATACGATCTCCCGGCGTAACCGGGAACAGTTTCAGCTTGTACTCCTTCTTGATAGACTGTCATGCCTGAGTTTTGTGAAGCAAAATCTCACTTGCGCAGCACCAACAACCGAGTCGAAAATGCGCCTGCGGCGATTTTCCGGGACAGCCCGTCATGGCGCTGACGCGCCACCATCAGCAGGATGAAAATGGCGTCGACAGCGTTCTTCACGGACGTAAAGCCCGCTCAGGGAGGAGTCATATATTGCGACCGTCGCGAGTTGTGCGAAGCGCTGTCTGAGCAGGGGCGCAATATATGACTCCGACCGGCACGGGCCACCGTATTTTCACGACAGAGGCCAGGATAAAGAAGGGCGGCGAAGCGCCGGCCTTCTTTGGTTGTCCGCCCGGCATGGGCCGCAGAGCGCAGATCCGGTGAACGGCGAATTGCGATGGCCGAGGTCTTAAATAACGACGGCCGGCATACTCTTGTCCAAGAAGCGTCTTCCCACGGTTATTTGCAGATGCGCTTCATGGCGTGGATCCAGGGTCCGAGTGGGGCTGGATGGGATCCGGGGAGGGGTGGCCGAATGTCGCGCAAACGCTCCAGGTGGCACGTAGTGTTAATTTCCAAGAACTCGGCCATCATCGTGCTGTGCTTGGCGAGTGTGCTGTTCCTGCGGGAGTGGCAACCTTCAGCGTCCGCTCTCGCGACTGTGTGGGGCAGTCTGTCCCAGGCGGTCCCCGCGGTCCCTGTGGCGCAGTCGACGCGCATGGCGGTTGGCGGGACAGCGCTGCCGTCCCCGCTTTCCGCAGAGGCGCAGTTGCAAGAGATTGCAAGGCGATACGACGCGCCGCCCATTGACGCCCGCATCGACCCGGTGTGGAAATTGATCCCTGGATTGAATGGAATTCGTCTCAATATCCAGGAGACAGCAAAAAGGATGGCAGTGCAGGGCTACCAAGCGCCGCTCGTGTTTGAACAGATTCCTCCCGCCGTCAGCGGCAAGGATTTTGTTGCGCAGCCGATCTATCGCGGCAATCCGCAAAAACGGCAGATGGCGCTGATGGTCAATGTGGCGTGGGGCGCCGAGTATGTGCCGGAGATCCTGAAGATTTTCGAGCGCCAGCATGTGCGGGCGACTTTCTTTCTCGACGGAAGTTGGACAGCAAAGAGCGCCGCGATCGCCAAAATGATCGCCGCGGCGGGCATGGAACTGGGGAATCATGCGTACACTCATCCAAACATGAGCAGACTGTCGCGCGTTTCGATGATCAGCCAAATCGAGCGCACCAACACGGCGATCTGGCGGGCGACAGGCGTGAAGGCGGATTTATTTGCCCCTCCCTCCGGCGATTACAATGATATGGTGGTGCGCGTCGCTGCGGGTCTTGGCATGAGGACGATTCTGTGGACGATCGACACGATTGACTGGCGCAAGCCGAGCCCGGCCGTGATCGTCTCCCGCGTGGCTGGAAAGAGAACGCCGGGAGCGCTTGTGCTGATGCATCCGACTGCGCCCACAGTGGCGGCGCTTCCGGAACTGATCGCAGTCCTGCGCAAGGATGGCTACAGTCTGGTCACGGTGTCGCAACTTCTCAGTCCGGTTCGACCCGTGCCTGCGACTGTACAGGACGCGTTGCACAGTTGAGCGGGCGCACCGTATTCTGATATAGTGGGTTCAGTTTGAGTGGACGATGGAATCGGCAGTTCACGGAGGAGGCAACCGTTGATTTACAGACATACACTTGACAATGGAGTGCGCGTTGTCATCGAAGAGATTCCCTTTGTTCGCTCCGTGAGCCTGGGGGTGTGGGTCGCAACCGGATCAAGGGATGAACCGCCCCACTATTGCGGCGTCTCGCACTTTCTTGAGCATATGTTTTTTAAGGGTACGGCAACGCGGTCTGCGCGCGAACTGGCGGAGGTTTTCGATAATATCGGCGGGCAGGTGAACGCCTTCACCACCAAGGAATACACCTGTTTTCACGCCAAGGTGCTGGATGAACATGTGAGTCTGGCGCTGAAGACGATCGCGGACATGCTGTTTGATTCGGTGTTCGCGCCGGAGGACATGGAGCGGGAAAAGGGCGTTGTCATCGAAGAAATCAAAATGTACGAAGACAATCCTGAGGAATCCGTGCACGATGCGATTCTGGAGGAGACGTTTTCCGGCCATCCGCTCGGCGCGAACATCCTGGGGACGGAAGCGCATCTGCGGAGCTTTTCCAAAGCCGATCTACAGAGTTATATCGAGGCGCGGTATACGCAGGACAGGATGGTGATTGCCCTATCCGGACGGGTGGACGCCGGGGCGCTTCTGCGTGTGATCGAACCGCTGTTTGGTTCATTTGCGCGAGATGGGCGCGAGTATGTGACGGAAGCGCCCGTTTTTACCGACGCCGACGTCTATCAGGTCAAACCGATCGAACAGGTGCATGTATGTCTCGGCGTGAAGGGTTTCTCCTTTGCGGACGAGCGCAGCTATCCGCTTTTGTTGCTGAACAATATCCTGGGTTCGAGTTCGAGTTCGCGGCTGTTTCAGGAAATTCGCGAGGAACGCGGCATGGCCTATAATGTATTCTCCTATCACACGTCATTTCGAGATACGGGACTGTTCACCATTTACTTTGGGTCGTCGCCTGCCAAGGCGGAAGAGGTGCTTGAACTGGTGGGCGGCGTCGTTCGCGAGTGCCTTGAGGCGGGCGTGACGGAGGCCGAGCTGGAGAAAGCCAAGAATCAGGTGAAGGGGTCGCTGCTGCTCAGCCTTGAAAGCACTTCAAGCCGGATGACCCGCATCGGCAAAAACGAATTGCTGCTGGGGCGTCAGATTGAATTGGATGAGACGATCGCCGATATTGACGGCGTGACCGCGAAGGATATGGCGTTGACTACGGAATCGGTGCTCTCGGGCCCGTTCTCGTTTGTCGCGATGGGGCCGCAAACGCATTCCCTGCATCTGGCCAGCGGTGTGATCCGATGAGGCGGTTCGAGTGGATGCCGGACGCCCCCCACGCCGGACTGGTCCTGCCGGCCAGGCAGACGGCGGGATCGGCGGGCTATGATCTGTGCGCGATTGCGGATGTGGAGATCGCCCCTGACTGTATCGAACTGGTGGGAACAGGCCTGCGCATCCTGCTGCCAGAGGGAGAGTTTCTGGCTATTTTCGCGCGCAGCAGCCTGGCTGTGAAATACAGGCTGATGTTGGCGAACAGCGTCGGCGTAATTGACGCCGACTACTTTGGCAATCCTGGAAACGGCGGTCATATCATGATTCCGCTCTGGAACTTTGGCTCCTCTCCTGCGACTCTGCGGCGCGGAGAACGAATTGCGCAAGGGATCATCATGAAAGCGGGAACCACCGACGACGAGGGTTCCTCGTTTCCCTCCCGCCAGGGCGGTTTCGGATCCACGGGCTGATGAGCGGGCGCGCCGGCTTTGCGATGGCTCATTCCGCGGCCCTTTTCGAATCCACGGGCTGATGAACGAACGACTCCCCATCTCACCGCAACCGAGGCGTTCGCATATGATGCTACAGTTCAAGACTCAGTAGGCTTCGCGTCAGCACTGGGCGCCTTGTAATTTTCGCGGCTTGGCGTAATAATGGGGGAAAGGGGTACCCGGGCAATGCTCACGGGGATCAGGATGGCGTTTGTTGGCGGTGACGCGCGCATCGGTGAGGTAGTGCGCTACGTCAGCGACCTGGACGCATCGGCGTATCTGTTTGGTTTTGAGCGGCTGCCGGTTTCGTTTCCGGACACGCGTAAACTTGAATTGACGCCGGAAGCGCTCAGCGGTATGGATGTTGTGGTGTTGCCGATTGCCGGCATGGATGATGAGGGACTGGTGGACGCGACATTTGCGCAGACGCCTTTGCGCCTTGGCGACGAGCACTTTGCCGCTGTCGCAAAGACGACTCCGCTGTTTTCCGGAATCGCGCGGCAGGGCTTGCGGTCCATGGCCGCCAAGCACGGTCTTGAACTCATCCGTCTGATGGAACTCGACGAAGTGGCGATACTCAACTCCATCCCAACCGCAGAAGGAGCCATCGCTTTGGCGATGGAAAAGACGGATATCACACTGCACGGGTCCGCCTGCGTTGTGCTCGGCATGGGTAGGTGCGGCGCGTCGCTGGCCCGGATGCTCGCAGGCATCGGAGCCAAGGTCAGGGTGTGCGCGCGCAAACCGTCTGATTTGGCGCGGATCCGGGAGATGGGACTCGCCGCGTATCCGCTTGCCGAACTGGAAAGCGCCCTTGCCGACGCAGACGTTGTCTTCAATACGGTGCCGGCGCCCATCCTGACTTCGGATGTGCTCGCGCGGGTCCCGCGCTCGTGCGTCATTATCGACATCGCGTCGGCGCCCGGCGGCACAGACTTTCGCTACGCGGAGAAACGCGGGATCAAGGCGCTGCTGGCGCCCAGCCTACCAGGGATCGTGGCACCCAAAACGGCGGGACGCATCATCGCGCAGACCATTGTGCGGCTGATGCAGGACCGCGCCGTAAGCCCTGGAGGAATGTGATATGGACATCAAGGGCAAGACGATCGGTTTTGCTGTGACAGGATCGCATTGCACCTACGCTGAAGTGTTTCCGGAAATTGAACGGTTAGTGAAAGCGGAAGCTCGTGTTGTGCCGATTTTTTCCCAGACGGTGACCGGCACGTCCACTCGCTTTGGAGAAGCGGGCGAGTGGGCTTCGCGCATTGAGACGCTCACGGGTGAACGGGCGCTCACCACATTGCCTGAGGCGGAGCCGCTCGGTCCGTCCCGGCTGTTGGACTGTCTGGTCATTGCCCCGTGTACTGGCAGCAGCCTCAGCCGTCTGGCGAATGCGCAGACCGATTCGCCGGTGCTGATGGCGGCCAAGGCGACCATGCGCAATGACAGACCCGTCGTCGTGGCGATTTCTACCAATGACGGACTGGGGTTCAATGCGGCGAACATCGCGCGTCTCCTGGTTGCGAAGAACATATTTTTTGTGCCCTTTGGTCAAGATGATCCATTTGTCAAAATGAATTCACTGGTTGCCAGGATGGACCTCATTGTGTCCACAGTCGCGGCGGCTTTGGAAAAGAGGCAGATCCAGCCGCTGCTCGTCGAGCGGTACAGGCGGACTTCCTGATACGGGATTTGGGAGAGGGTGGTCGGATCGTGATTCAGGGGGCGCGAGTTGCCGTCGTCGGCGCTACGGGCGCAGTTGGCCAGGCGATGGTCGAAACGCTGATGCGCAGGGAGTTTCCCCTGCAGTCGCTGAGGTTGCTCGCCTCGAAGCGTTCAGCAGGAACAGAGGTCGTCGTTCGCGGCGTCGTGCACAGAGTGGAGGAGGCGACTCCCGACGCATTTGCCGGCATCGATATCGCGCTTTTCAGCGCGGGGGGCGATGTGTCGCTGGCGCTCGCTCCGGAAGCGGTGGCCAGGGGCGCGCTTGTGATTGACAACACGAGCGCCTTTCGCATGCGCGAAGACGTTCCGCTTGTCGTGCCAGAGGTTAATCCGCAGGAGATCGCGAAGCATCGGGGCATCATTGCCAATCCGAACTGCTCGACAATCCAGATGGTCGTGGCGCTAAACCCCATCCATCGCGAGTACGGCGTCCGACGCATCGTGGTGTCGACGTACCAGGCCGCATCGGGAGCCGGACAGCGGGCCGTCGATGAGTTGAAGCAGGGCGCGGCGGCCATGCTTTCCGGCGGCGATCCGCAGCCGCAACTGCTGCCTGTGGCGCGGCTGGAGCGTCATTATCCCCTCGCGTTTAACGTGTTGCCGCAAATCGACGTGTTTGAAGAGAATGGGTACAGCCGCGAAGAAATGAAGATGGTCCGCGAGACGCATAAGATTTTCGGCGATGACCGCATTCAGGTTACGCCCACCGCTGTCCGCGTGCCGGTTGTGTATGGACATGCCGAAGCGGTGTATATCGAGACGGACCGTCCGTTTGCCGTCGAGGACGTGCGCCGGCTGTTGGCTGAGGCGCCGGGCGTTGTTCTGGAGGACGATCCGCAGCGGCAGATCTATCCTCAACCGCTTCACGCGGCCGGACAGTTCCCAGTTTTCGTTGGACGCCTGCGGGAAGACCTGTTTGTAAAAAACGGCCTCTCCCTGTGGATCGTGGCCGACAACATCCTGAAAGGAGCGGCGCTAAACGCAGTGCAGATCGCGGAATTATGGCTCCAACAGGAGGCCCGTGGGCAATGAAGGTCATCATACAGAAATTCGGCGGAACGTCTGTGTCCAGCCGTTCTGTCAGGCAACTGGCCATGGAGCATGTCGAACAGGCGCTGGCCGACGGCTATGCGGTGGTTGTGGTGGTCTCCGCCATGGGGCGGTCGGGGGAACCGTATGCGACCGATACTCTGCTGTCGCTGATAAACGGGGAAGATGCGGTCGAGGCGCGCGACCGGGATTTGCTGCTGTCTTGCGGGGAGACCATCTCGGCCGTTGTTTTTGCCGGGATGCTGCGCGCTCGCGGCCGCCAAGTCAGTGTATTGACCGGAGCGCAGGCCGGCATACGAACGACCGCGAACTTTGGCAACGCCCGGATTGAGGAGATCAGTCCGGAACGTATTTTCACGGAACTCCATGCGGGGCGCGTGGTGGTGGTGACCGGTTTCCAGGGGGTTACCGCCACAGGCGAGACGACGACCCTCGGGCGAGGCGGCAGCGACACTTCCGCGACGGCGCTCGGCATCGCGCTCGACGCCGAACTCATCGACATCTTCACGGATGTGGACGGCATCATGACAGCGGATCCGCGCATCATTGACGACGCAGCCCGGTTGCGGCGCGTGACCTATGCGGAGATGAGCAATTTTGCTTCTTCGGGAGCCAAAGTGATCCATCCGAGGGCGGTTGAATTGGCGATGCAGAAAAATATTCCCATTCGCGTGCGCAGCACGCATTCCAAGGATACCGGCACCCTCGTCACAAATGGTGCGCACTCGCTTGAAACGCGTCCCGCCAATGACCGCATACTCACCGGCGTGACGCACAGTTCTCAGCTCACGCAGATTCGTGTGCGGCCTTCCGGGGAGCAGCGCGGGTTTCAGACTCTGGTCTTTCAAACCATGGCGAGGATCGGCATCTCGGTGGATTTCTTCAATGTCACTCTGGAGGAAGTCGTGTACACGGTGCCGACGGCTGAAGCAAAGCGGGCTGTGAGCACGCTTGAAAACCTGGATCTCACGGTGAGCACTGTGCCGGACGTGGCGAAGATCGCGGCGGTTGGGGCGGGAATTCACGGTGTGCCGGGCGTGATGGCGCGCATCGTGGAGGCACTCTCCGATGTCGGCGTCGAGATTCTGCAGTCCGCCGACTCCAACACCACAATCTGGTGTCTTGTGCACGAACGCGACATGGTGCGCGCGATGAGAGCCATTCACAATAAGTTCGATTTGCACTCGATGGGAGGCGCAGACTGATGTTCGGTCATCTGCTTACAGCGATGGTGACGCCCTATGATTCATCGCTGCAGCTGGATCTCGCAAGATTGCCGCGACTGATTGACCATCTGATCGCCACGGGAACGACAGGCCTGGTGGTGTGCGGCACGACGGGGGAATCATCGACGCTGTCCCACCGTGAAAAGCTGCTGTTGATCGAGGAGACGGTCCGCCTGTGCGCAGGCCGTATTCCCGTCATTGCGGGAACGGGCACGAACGATACCGCCGCCACAGCGGAATTTACCCGCGAGGCGGAGCAGTTGCTTGTGGACGGGTTTCTGGTGGTGGCGCCCTACTACAACAAACCGTCCCAGGAAGGACTGTACCAGCATTTCAGCGCAGTGGCAGACGCGGTGCAAAAACCGGTGATCGTGTACAATATCCCCGGCCGGACAGCCGTCAACATTCAGCCGGAGACACTCTGCCGCATGGCGCAGTCGTCGCAGATTGTCGGCGTCAAGGAATCGTCGGGAGATTTCACGCAGATTTCGCGAATGATCGGGGAAACGCCGGAAGACTTTTTTGTCTACAGTGGAGACGACAAGTACACGTTGCCAATGCTGGCATTGGGGGCGGCCGGCGTGGTGAGCGTGGCGTCGCATGTTGTCGGAGATCACATAACCAGCATGCTGCAGGCTTTTTTTGAAGGCGACCTGGCGGCGGCGCGGCAGATCCATCATCGCCTGATGCCGCTCTTTGAAGGTTTGTTCAAGACATCGAATCCCGTACTCACGAAGGTTGCCCTGGACATGCTTGGCGTACCTGTCGGCGAAGTGCGGCTGCCCTTGGCTCCGGCTACATCCGAGGAACGAAGGGAACTGCGGCGCACGCTGGGCGCTATCGTCGAATTGGCCCCGGTGCACTGACAGGCGGCTCTCGGAAACCAACGGGGGCATTCTTGTGAACGCACCTTGCGGTCATGTATAATCGGACTACCAGACGGGTGCGGCCAAGTAATGCCCTCTTTTTGTTGATCGGAAAATTGTGGAGGTGTACCGTTGAACAGGAATTACACAAATAAGTTGTCGATCGTTCCTCTCGGGGGATTGGGGGAGATCGGTAAAAACATGACCGCATACGTGTACGGCAACGACATGATTGTCGTGGATGCGGGTCTGAAATTTCCGGAAGAAGAAATGCTTGGCGTTGATATTGTCATCCCCGATATTACGTTCCTGGTGGAGAACAAACAGAAATTTCGCGGCCTGTTTTTGACCCATGGACACGAGGATCACATTGGCGGATTGGCGTATGTGTTAAAGACTCTGCAGGTGCCGGTGTATGCGACCAGACTCACTCTGGGCCTGGTCGAAGGCAAGCTGCGCGAACACGGGATTCTGGACCAGGCGAAGCTGATTGCGATCACCAACGAAAGCGAGATCACGCTGGGCAACTTTACGGTGACCTGTTTTTACGTGAACCACAGCATTCCGGACGCGGTGGGATTCGCCATCGACACCCCGGAGGGTCTCGTCGTACAGACAGGCGACTTCAAGTTCGATCAGACGCCGGTCGATGGACGCCATGCCGACTATGCGAAGATGACGGCGCTCGGGGAGCGCGGCGTGCTGGCGCTTCTCTCGGACAGCACGAACGCGGAACGCGCCGGGTTCACGATGTCCGAGCGCACGGTGGGCGCGACGATTGACGATGTGTTTCGTGCCGCCTCTGGCCGCGTCATTCTGGCCACCTTCGCATCCAATATCCATCGCCTGCAGCAGGTGATCAACGCCGCGGAACGGACAGGCCGTAAGGTGGCGGTGGTGGGGCGCAGCATGGTCAATAACATCACTGTGGCCAAAGACTTGGGGTACTTGCAGGTGGCGCCGTCCACGCTCATCGATCCGGACGACCTGTCGCGGTACGATGCCAAAGAAGTGGCGTTGCTGACGACGGGCTCGCAAGGTGAACCGATGTCGGCGCTCACGCGAATGGCCCGCGCGACGCACCGGAAGGTGGAAATCTACCCTGGCGACACCGTGATCATCGCTTCATCGCCCATTCCCGGCAACGAAAAATCAATTTCCCGGACAATCGACCTCTTGTTCCGGATCGGGGCTCATGTGATCTATCAGTCTGTGTCGGGCGTTCACGTGTCAGGGCATGGCAGCCAGGAAGAATTGAAACTGATGTTGAATTTTATCCGCCCCAAATATTTTGTGCCTGTCCATGGAGAGTTTCGGATGCAGAATCGGCATGCGCAACTGGCGGAGGCGACCGGTATAAACCCTGACAACATCTTTATCATGGATATTGGCGATGTGCTTGAGTTGCAGGGGGGAGCTGCGCGTCTCGGCGGAAAAGTTCAGGCGGGCGCCGTCATGATTGACGGTCTTGGCGTGGGCGACGTCGGCAATATCGTGCTGCGCGACCGCAAGCTGCTGTCGCAGGATGGGATACTCGTTGTCGTAGTCACGCTGTCCAAACAGACACGCAGTGTTCTCTCGGGTCCCGACATCATCTCCAGGGGATTCGTGTACGTTCGCGAGTCAGAGGAGTTGCTGGATGAAGCGAGCCGGATTGTTTCCGCCACTTTGCAGCGGCTGATGACAGACAACGTCAGCGATTGGTCGGGATTAAAGACCGGCGTCAGGGACTCGCTGAGCCGGTATCTGTATGAACAGACGCGCAGACGCCCCATGGTTCTCCCCATCATCATGGAAGTGTAGACCCATGCAAGGCCCGCCACAAACATCATGATGAAAAAGGCGCCGCAAAGTTTTTTCGCGAATGCAAGGCCTGCTCGGGGACGGGTCCTGTATTGCACCCGTCGCGAGTTTAGCGACAGCGCTGGGCTTCCGCCAGGACGGATCATGCATGCCGTTGCGCGCCGCCATCAGTGAATGAAAAAGGCGTCGGCAGTGTTCTTCACGAATGCAAGGCCTGCTCAGGGAGGAGTCGTATATTGCGCCCGTCGCGAGTTTAGCGACAGCGGTGTCTGAGCAGGGGCGCAATATACGACTCCGACCGGCAGGGACCATCAATTTTCCGGGATAGACATTCATGGCGCTTGCGCGCCACCAACAACCGGGTCGAAAATGCGCCTGCGGCGATTTTCCGGGATAGCCCCCCATGGTTGCGACATACTACCAGCGAGACATATGTGGGAGTGACGCAACCATGAGCCGTACCATCCTGCCTTCTGGCAATGGACAGGCCGGGGGGTTCCTGAACCAGCAACCGCCGAACCACGAGCTGCCCGCCGCACCCGGCGGGCCTCCGCAGACACAGAACGTCATTGCCGACAATATCGAACGGCTCGGCCAGACGAATCCGGTAGTGGATGAGTCGAACATCTACTGTTTGACCATCGTTGGTCAGGTTGAAGGGCATATCGTGTTGCCGCCGCAAAACAAGACAACCAAATACGAGCACATCATTCCGCAATTGGTGGCGGCAGAACAGAGCGACAAGATTGAGGGCGTGCTGATCATTCTCAACACCGTGGGCGGCGATGTCGAAGCTGGTCTGGCGATCGCGGAGATGATCGCCTCCATGTCAAAACCGACGGTGACGCTGGTGCTTGGCGGCGGGCATTCGATCGGGGTGCCGATCGCAGTCGCGAGCAACTACTCGCTGATCGCGGAGAGTGCAACGATGACCATTCATCCGATCCGGCTGAATGGCCTGGTCATCGGGGTGCCGCAGAGTTTTGAGTATCTGGAAAAGATGCAGGAGCGGGTGACCAAGTTTATCACTGCCCATTCGCGTATCTCAGAACAGGCTCTGCGGGATCTGATGCTGACCACGGGGGAACTGGCGCGGGACATAGGCAGCACCGTCGTCGGTCGGGACGCCGTTTTGCACGGCTTGATCGATGACATCGGCGGACTCGGAGCTGCGATGCGGCAACTGCGCCAGATGATCGACGGCTATCGGGCGCAGCGCCCGCCAGGGGTGATCCAATGATTTTTTGGTCCGTAGTGCCCGAGGAGACGGTGTTCGCAGGGTTCGGCGAACCTGGAAGCACGCCGCCGTTGCAGACGATCGAACGGGATGGAGTGACCATGGTTGTGGAGTGGCTGGGTCCAGGTCAGGCTCGTCTGCACCGGCTGATCTCCCCTCATGCGGCAGACTATCTGCGCCCGGAATGGGCTCCGGGGCAGATGATCACATTCACCTGAACGGGCGCTATGCCGCTGCGTGCAACAAGAGACGGATCCACCCCGCTGTGGATCCGTTTTTGCGTTCGCCAAGCAGGATAAATCGCCGGACAAGGCGAATCTGTAAAGCGCAAGGTATCGCTGCAAAGACCATGCAAATGGGGCGCCTGCGCGCATTGGAGTTCGCATTTGGAGGCTTTAGGAGATATGGCTAAGTTGGACCATGCAAGACGCGTGTTACAGTATGAGATTCTGGGGTTGCTGCTGATGGCCCTGAGTTTGGTCACGCTCGGCGATCTGGGAGCGGTCGGCCAGGCTCTTGACGACCTGTGCATCATGCTGGCCGGCAACTGGCATTTTATCGTACCCCTCTATCTCATCTGGATGGCTGTCATCACGATGGTGCGCAGAAACAGATTTCGATACACGAGCTTTCAGGTTGGCATCGCCATGCTCCTCTTCGCACTGTTGGTGTGGAGCGAACTCGATCTGTATTCGGAGGGTGTCATCCAATATGGGACTCAACATCCCGATCTGCTGCATCTCACTCAACTCGGAATCACCTCATTGAGCCAATCTCTGCGAGTGCTGGTCATCACCCGTTCGACCGTCCTCCCTCCGGCGAACGCCGGTGGAGGGATGGTCGGCTACGCACTGTTTGCGGGACTGAGGTATTTGTTCGCAGTCTCGGGAACACTGCTGGTTCTCATTGTCACCGCGCTCATCGCGTTGGTTCTCATGACGCGAAAGTCGCTGGTGGGCACTATCGAGAAAGGGTCCCAGTTTTTCGAAACGCGCTTTGAGCGCGGCTGGGCGCGAACCATGCGCATCGCGGCCCGCGCTCTTGCGGGATCCTCGGCGCTGTCGCCCGACAGGCGTCTGGGCAGACGCGCTGACTCGCGCCGCAAGGACGGCAATGCAGATGGGGAACCTGTCGGCGACGGGCAGTCTGATGAATTTTCGATCGCGGGCGATAAGGACGGTGGTGAACATCCGGCTGTCAAAGGGCGCCGTCGGCGCCGGCGGGGACGCCCTTCCCAACAGGACGAGACGCCTGCGCCGGATCCGCAACTCGACACGCTGTCGGCAGAAGGGCAGGCGGCCCATACGGACGCATTTCCCTTTCCCGACTTTGGCGCACCGTATACGGACGACCCACAGTTTGAAGAATTTTTGGTAGGGGGAACTGTGCAGCCGGTTTTTCCTCTGGACGGCGGAACGGCGGATCGCGAGAACCATTCGGGCATCACCGTGGATCCTGCGCAGGCGCGGGTCACTGTGCGTCTCTCCGAGCCTGCGCAGAGTCCACTCGCCCCTGATCCGCTCCCCGTGGTGGCGGCGGATCAGAGACTGACCACAGGCGCTGTCGCGGAGGGGACCAAACCGTATCGTCTTCCCGATCCCCGTCTGCTGGACCGGTCCGGTGCGAAGCGCGGAGACGGGGCCGCTGCGACAAGGGACTTGCAGTCGCACGCCAAGAAGCTGGGAGACACATTTTCAAGTTTTGGCGTTGAGGTTCGGGTGCTGGGGTACAGTCGGGGACCTACGGTCACACGCTATGAGATTCAACCCGCCGTCGGCGTCAAGGTGGCGCGGATACTGAGCCTGGCGGACGATCTGGCCCTGGCGCTCGCCGCGCGCGATATCCGCATCGAAGCGCCGATACCGGGCAAATCCGCCATCGGCATCGAAGTGCCCAACAAGGAGATCTCCGTCGTGGCCTTCCGTGAGGTCGTGGAGACTGACGCGTTTACGAACGCCAAGAGTCTGCTCTCTTTTGCGCTCGGCAAGGACATCGCAGGCCATGTTGTCGTTGGCGACCTGGCGAAGATGCCGCATGTTCTGGTCGCGGGTGCGACCGGTTCCGGAAAGAGCGTGTGCATCAACGGCATCATTGCCAGTATTCTCTTTCGGGCCAAGCCAGACGAAGTCAAATTCATCCTGATCGATCCGAAAATGGTGGAACTAGGCGTCTACAATGGAATTCCGCATTTGTTTGCCCCTGTGGTGACAGAGGCCCGCAGAGCGGCGGCGGCGCTGCGCAAGGTCATTGCGGAGATGGAACACCGCTATGAACTTTTCAGCCAAGCCAAGGTGCGCGATCTGGAACGTTACAACGCCTATGCGGAAAAACAGGGGAAGCGGCCGTTGCCGCTGATCGTTGTCATCATCGATGAACTGGCCGATTTGATGATGGTGGCGCCCGGCGACGTGGAGGATGCCATCTGCCGTCTTGCGCAGATGGCCCGTGCGTCCGGGATCCATCTGGTTGTCGCCACGCAGCGGCCTTCCGTCGATGTTATCACGGGTCTGATCAAGGCGAATATTCCTTCGCGGATCGCCTTCTCCGTTTCATCCGGGGTCGATTCGCGCACCATTCTCGACAGTACGGGCGCGGAGAAGCTGCTGGGCCGCGGCGATATGCTGTATTTGCCTGTCGGCGCATCCAAACCCGTACGTTTGCAGGGAGCGTTTCTGTCAGAACCCGAGGTCGAACGGCTTGTGGATTTTTCACGCCGTCAACAGGAAGCGGAGTATGTGGATGATTTCAGTGCGCTCGCTGACGAGCGGGCGTCTGGCGTCGACCACCTGGACCCGCTGTTTGAAGAGGCGGTGCGACTGGTTGTGGAGGCTGAACAAGCCTCGGTGTCGTATCTGCAGCGCAAACTGAAAGTGGGCTACGCGCGTGCGGCCAGGTTGGTGGATTCACTTGAACAGCTCGGTATAGTGGGACCGTTTGAAAACAGCAAGCCGCGTGAAGTATTGATGACCAGGGAAGAATGGTTGGCGCGCCAGACGCCGCTTGACGAATGACCCGGACATGATCTGCCCTTTGCGGCGTAAGATGAAATGAGGACAACCTCAACATCAGTCGCGAGGGGTGTTTGGCGATGAAACGACGGGCGCGGTTTCACAGTGCGTCGAGAAGGCCGGGATCGGGACGGTTGTTGGCGCTTTGGATCGGGATTATTGCGCTGGCGCTGGCAGTCGTGTGGATGGAGCAGCGATGGCCAGCCACGCAAAGACATGGGCGCAGCGCGCCGCCGCTTTCCGTCCGGGGAGGGGCGACCGCTTTTGCGGGGGCGGCGGGGACGTCTCTCCCGGCGGGTGACCGCCTCAGCGCGCGGGCGATCAGCAACAGTGAAGAACGGGTAATAGCCCTGACGCTCAAAACGGCAGTGCCCGGATTGGAAGAAGTGTATGTCCAGAGACTCGCCATGGGCGGGGTGACCATTGTGGCGACAGCCACAATGCGGGGATTTCCGCACATCTACGCTGTGGCCGCAGACGCTTCAAGCCGTTTTTTGTTGGCTGCCTATCGGTTGCCGGGGGTCAAGGTGGATTTTGCGGCGCTTTACACAGAGGAGCAGGGCAGATACGTCATGGCCGTCGGGCTGGGCGCAAAGGAGGCGAAAGCGATTTCCCTGGAAACCTTTGCCCCGGATGAAGGGCTCGCCCTCACGCGCGATTTGCAGCGCATCAATCGTTTCGCGTCCCCCTATGCGACACAGGCGTTTGCGCAGTACCAAGGGTTGTGAACGCATCGGGAACGATTGTGAAGCGACCCGCGCATGTTACGGTCTGCGACGGCCGGCCCCGGAAATATAGGCTTGGGTAAAGCCGATGCCTTCTTTGCGAATCCGCTTTATCAATTGTCGTAAAATAGCCTCGTGTCCAGTCCGTAAGAGAGTTTCTACGATCGTATGCGCGGTAAACGGCTGCTCCAGGCACGCCGGAATATGCGGATCATCCTCAAGATGATCCAGCCAGGCGTCGTCGTACCTGTCTCCGCGGCGTTCTTTGTAAGCCCCGCGGTACAGGTCCTTGATCGAAAAAGGGGCGTGGATGGTATGCAGATAAAAATCCAGTTGGTAGAGCGCCTGTGCTACCGAGCGATGATCACTATTCGAACTCATGCCAATACACCTCGCACCTATTATGATTGTTCGAACGCTTTCCCGCAAGAGTGGAAGAAGACTGAGTTGCGCCCATTCGCGTACATGGTACAATAAGAAAATCAGCAACGCATGGAGTGGTGCAGGCGAATTTATGAACAGGTTTCGCGTTTTGTCCGTGTGGCTTTGCGGCGCGATCGGCATGTGTCTGACCGGTTGCGGGTTTGTAAGCGTTCGTACGCTGACCCCCGATATTGTAAAGACGGGTGTGGCGGTTTTCGCCCCGGCCTCAGTACTGACGTCCGCCACCGTTGACGCGATGATATCGACGACTCATCACGGCGTCAGCATTGTTGGGTTTTCTGCCGATTCATTGACTGCGATCATGAGCGATCTGCAAAAATCGCATGCACAAGTGGCCGTGTTTGTGGCCCCGACGTTGGCGATGCGGGAACTGGCGACGCGGATGCCGCACAAGCGGTTCGTATGGATTGGCTATGGCGGCCCTGCGCCAGTTGCTCCCAACGTGACATGGGTGCTCCCCAATGTCCTGCCTCTGGCTTCGGTTGCGGGATACTTGGCGGGCGGCATCCAGGGTTACGGGCGACCGGTGGCAGTGGTGCTGGGTCAACTTCCGACCAGTTTCAATGCCGGCACCGTTGTGGCAGCCGTCTATTCCGGAATCCACAGCGCCTACTCCAGTGTCGCGGCCGCCGTTATCAACGCAGGTCCGCAAACGCCGGCAACAGGTATTGTCGGTTCCGGGGTACGGGCGTACATTGTGGTTGGACGGGTGTCGACCCAAACGCTGCTTGACGTCCAGCAAAGCGGCGTTCCCTTCATCCCGCTGGATTTGGGAACGGGCGCTCCACTCTCGGGCTTGGAACTCGGACGCAGTGCGAATGGACGGTTTGTGGCCTCAGGGTTGGCGAGCGTGTTTTCGATTTTGGATCAAGGGGGCGCATTGCCCCGACAGTTGATCAGCGGTTCGGCGCGGGATCTGACGGCGCCGGGCTATGGCGGCTGGCAGGGAGTCGCCGGGGTGACCGCTTATCAGGCGGCGTTGGCTCAGGGCAACATCACGCCGGACCAGTTTACGGCGGCGGCGCCTTCACCCGCGAGCGCGGCTGCGCTGGGTCTTCCTGTTCCGGCCGCGCAGCAGAAGGGGTCAGGCGCGCAGACAGCGAGCCGCTCGACCAACCATTCTGGGTAACCAACTCGATTTCACAGGATAGACTTTCATGGCGCTGACGCGCCACCAAAAATCGGGAAGAAAATGCGCCTGCGGCGATTTTCTGGGATAGGGGTGTTAGAGTTCCCGCGCACCAGCGCGCGAACGGCGCCAATGGCTGATCACATGGGTGAGTGGTATTTCGAGTATTATATCTATAAGGATCGGTTTGGGCTATTGGGTGATATCGCTTCAGTGCTGGGAATGCTGTCGATCAACATCGTCAAGCTGAGCGGCGTCGAAGATCGCAGGCGCGGCTTCTTGCTGCAAGTGGAAGACACCGCGCGGATTGACACTCTGCAGGATATGTTGCGTCAGGTGGACAATATCACGGTGACCGCGTTGCGGCCGCCGACGCTGTTGGATCGTCTGGCGCTCCGTCACGGGCGCCTCATTGAACGGGAGACGGAGATTGGGCATTGCAAAACATATAAATTCACTCGCGACGATTTGGGTCTTCTTGTCGACTTCATCGGCGAACATCTGAAGCGACCCGGCAATCAGATCATGGGCATTCGCGGCATGCCGCGAGTCGGCAAGACAGAGTCCCTTGTCGCAGCCAGTGTGTATGCAGGAAAACGCTGGACCTTCATTTCCTCCACGCTGTTAAAACAAACGCTTCGCACGGACCTGGACGATGATGAATTTGATCTGGGCGATCATGTGTATATCATTGACGGCATCGTGTCGACAATGAGGGGCAGCGAGGAGCATCTGCGTCTTGTCCGCCGCATCCTCCGGCTGAACGCTCCCAAGATCATCGAGCATCCTGACATCTTTGTGCGACGGTCGGAATTTTCCTGGGAACTGTTTGATCGCGTCATTGAACTTCGCAACACCCCGGATGAGGAAATCACTTATGAAGGGCTGGAACATGACATCATGGAACGCTAGAGGACATGTGATAAAGTCCGCACAGCAGGCGCTATGATCCAACATAGTGTTTGAGGCTTTAGTCAAACCTAGTGTTTGAGGCTTTAGTCAAACCTAGTGTTTGAGGCTTTAGTCAAACCTAGTGTTTGAGGCTTTAGTCAAACACTACATGGACCGCAGTGCGCCTGCCGAAACTCTGGTTTATCACATGTCCCCCAGCCGCAGCGTTCAGCAGTTTCAGGGGGGTATCGCATTGCAAGCGAATGGATCTGGTTCATCATCGGGAGCCGGCCAAGAAGCGGCGCGTCTGCGTGAATTGGGAGAGTATCTCCGCCGCACGCGAGAGTTTCGGGGCATTACTCTGGAACAGGCTGTGGAGGCCACCAAAGTGAGAGGTCATTATTTGCAGGCCATCGAGCAGGGGGACATGCGAGTGTTGCCGGGGGTCGTGTACGCTCGCGGGTTCGTACGCAGTTATGCGGATTTCCTGGGTCTGGACGGCCGCAAGTTAGCTGCCCAATACCTCGGGCCCGCATCCGCAGAGGACGGTGTCCCGTCGGGGGCGTCACACGTTGCGGGGCAGGGCCGGGAGCGCAAGCCGGCGGCGAACGGCGAGCAGCGCACAGCTTCGCAGACAGCGCGTCGCTCCGCCAAACGGCGCGCGCGCGGGAGTGGATCCGTCTTTAACAACGCCATTGGCGCAACGGCGCTCGTTTTGGTGGTATTTACGATTGCCGTGGTGGTTTATTCGAATCTGGCGCAACATCCTGGCAGCCCTCCGGGAGCGGGATCCGTGACGACGCCCCAATCGTCCGGGTCGTCTCCAGGATCAGCGAAGACGACGGGAAAGGCAAAGCCGCACACGAATGCATCGCGCGCCAAGCAGGCAACGACGGCGTCGTTAACCAGCCTGGGTTCATCGGGAAACACATCCAATTTTCGGGTTACAGCCAACGCGCCCCTGGTTTTAAAAGTGACGGGAACATCTGGAAGGTGTTGGATACAGGTCTATGCGGATGGTCGGGAAATCGTTCCGAGCGCGTTTGTGACGCAGGGGCAGGTGCAAACGTTCCGGGCGGTCAATTCTCTGTCCATAGACGCCGGCGCCAGCCGCTACATCTCCATGACGATCGATGGGCTGCCGGTGCCGATTGTTGCGAGCGCGCCGGGTGGATACACGTACTCGTTTGCGCGCAAATAAAGGGAGGGGTGCTTGCCGATGGCCAAGGAAGCGTCGTTTGACATTGTGTCAAAGACCGATATGCAGGAGGTGACAAACGCTGTTCATCAGGCTCAGAAGGAATTGGAGACGCGTTTTGATTTCAAGGGCAGCAAGAGTGAAATTTCTCTGCGGGACGATGAACTTGTCATCGTGAGCGACGATGAGTTCAAGTTGTCGAACGTCGTGGACATCTTGCAGACAAAACTGGTCAAGCGCAGCGTGTCTTTAAAGAGTTTTGAATACGGGGCGATTGAACCGGCCGCGCAGGGAACGGTCAGGCAGACGGTGAAGGTGAAACAGGGATTGGATCAGGAATTGGCGCGGGAGATCGTCAAAGCCGTCAAAGACGCGAAACTCAAGGTGCAGGCTTCGATACAGGCGGATCAGGTTCGCGTAACCGGAAAAAACAGGGACGATCTGCAGATGGTCATTCAGACATTGCGGGAACGCGATTTTCCCGCCGATCTCCAATTTGTGAATTACCGCTGAGGGTCGTCCGGAGCGGCGCCTGCTTTGACAGACGGCGAGGGAAGCTATATAATTCTAACAGAGTGAAATGGGCGCATGGTTTGGTAGCGGGACTCTTCCGCTGCAATTTTTTTGCCTTGACGTGATGTGGGGGACAGGTGCAATGACGGCTCGACGAGTATCGATCATCACGCTCGGATGCGAAAAAAACGCGGTTGACTCTGAAGTTATGGTCGGATTGATCGAACAAAAAGGCTATACCTTAACAGATGATCCCGACGACGCGGATGTCGTCATTGTAAACACGTGCGCTTTCATTGACGCGGCGAAACAGGAATCGGTGGATGCGATTCTGGGTGCAGCGAGCAGAAAAGCGGGTGGCAAAACGTTGCTTGTGGCTGGCTGCATGGCGCAGCGTTATGCGGATCAGTTGCTGGAGGAGATTCCGGAAATCGACGGACTCGTGGGAACGGGTGAATTTCCGCGCATCACCGAACTCATCGAAAGGGCGGGACGGGGCGAGCGCCCGAAGTGGATAGGCAATCCGGCCTACATTTACGATGAATTGACCCCGCGCAAGGCGCCTGACGCACCCTCTGCCTACATCAAGATCGCGGAGGGTTGCGATCACAAGTGCTCGTTTTGCGTCATCCCTCAGATGCGGGGTGGATTCCGCTCCCGCTCCATCGAGAGCGTGGTTCAGGAAGCGCGCAACCTCGCGGCCGTCGGCGTCAGGGAGGTTAACCTGATCGCGCAGGATTCGACGCAGTACGGGCTGGACCTGTACGGCCGCAGATGTCTCCCGGATTTGTTGCGGGCGCTGAACGATGTTCCGGATCTGCAATGGATCCGCCTGCACTATACGTATCCCGGTTACTTCAGCGACGAATTGATCGACGCCTTCCGGGATCTGGACAAGATGGTGAAGTATGTCGATCTGCCGTTGCAGCACTCCGAAGACCGCATCTTGCGGGCGATGCAACGACCTGGCCGACAAAGGCACATTCGCGACCTGCTGACGAAAATGCGGGCGCGGATTCCGGAAGTCGTCATTCGCACTTCCTTTATCGTCGGGTTTCCGGGTGAGACGGAAGAGGAGTTCCAGAAGCTGAAGTCATTTATCAGGGAACTGGAATTCGACCATGTCGGTGTGTTCACCTACTCGCAGGAGGACACGGCGCCGTCCGCAGCGTTTGCGGGGCAAGTGGGGGAGCAGACGAAGGAGCGGCGCGCGAGCGAACTCATGGAAGCGGCTCGCGAAGTGGCCGCCAGGCGTCTGGCCCGTTTTGTGGGACGGACCGTGCCTGTGCTCATTGAGAGTATGGACGAGGCGGCGGAGTCGGGGTATATCGGTCGCACACCCTATGACGCGCGGGAAATCGACGGTGTCGTATATGTAGCGGGGAGCGGTTTGACGGTCGGATCGATCGTGCCTGTTCTCATTTCACATGCCTTTGAATTTGACCTTGTGGGGGAGGTCGTGTAGGTGAATCTGGCTAACCGGATCACCATAGCCAGAATGATCCTGGTGCCCGTGGTCATGCTGTTTCTGCTCGCGCCCTTGCCCCTCTTTCAAGTGCGCGCGGCGGGTGAAACGATCTCGGGCGGAGAGATCATGGCCGCTCTGGTCTTTGTGATCGCTGCCGGCACAGACAGCCTGGATGGATATATTGCGCGCAAACATCAGTTGATTACTGACTTCGGGAAATTCATGGATCCTCTCGCGGATAAGCTGCTTGTGTCTACGGCTCTGATTTCGCTCGTCGCGATGCAGCGCATTCCGGCATGGATCGCGGTCGTCGTGATCGCCCGCGAGTTTGCGGTTACGGGTCTGCGCACGGTTGCATCGACGCAGGGTCATGTGATTGCGGCGAGCGGACTGGCCAAATGGAAGACCGCTTTGCAAATGGTTGCCTTGGTTGCGATCATGATCGGCAACTGGCCATTTGTATACATTGGGTTTCCATTCGCCATGTTGGCCCTGTATGCGGCCGTTTTGATGACGATCGTCAGCGGCGTCGACTATTTTGTCCAGAATCGGCGTGTGATCGGCGCGGGACATTGGTAGTTCAGGGCGCGAAATGTACGGCTCGGGGGTGGCGGGAGATGATCACCGCTGAAATTATCGCTGTCGGCACAGAGATCTTGCTTGGTCAGATCGACAACACGCACGCCCGGCATCTGTCGCTTGATTTGGCGGCGATGGGAGTGGCTGTCTATTTTCACACTGCCGTTGGCGATAATAGAGAACGTCTGATGAACACCGTGACGCTTGCTTTGAAGCGATCTCAAGTGATCATCGTAACCGGCGGACTGGGGCCTACGGACGACGATTTGACGCGCTCCGCGGTTGCGGACGCTTGTGGATTGCCGCTTGTGTTTTCCCAGGAAGCGTTTGACGCGTATGTCGCTCCATATTTCACGCGTCTGGGTCGCGTGCCGACCGATTCGAATCGGCAGCAGGCTATGCGCATCGGTTCGGCGGTATTTATTCCAAACGCTCGGGGTACGGCGCCGGGTCAGCATGTGGAGTGGAAGGGCCGACATATTTTTCTGCTGCCCGGACCGCCGCTTGAGATGCAGCCCATGTACCGGGAGTCGGTGCGGTCTGTGCTCCTCTCGCTCGGAGGCGGCGACGCGATTGTCAGCCGCATGATTCGCCTCTACGGAATCGGCGAGTCTGAGGCGCATCAGCGGGTGGAAGACATCCTGCGCGGGCAGTCCAATCCCACCATTGCGCCTCTGGCGTCTGAAGGCGAGATGGCGCTGCGCATCACGGCTCGCGCCGCAAGCGAACAGGCGGCCCGCGAGATGATCGCTCCCGTGGAGTCCGCGTTGCTTGAACGGCTGGGACAATACGTCTATGGGTTTGACGATGACTCACTTGCGCAGACGGTCCTTAAGGCGCTGCGCGCCAGGCGTGCGCGCGTGACATGCGCCGAGAGTTGTACGGGGGGCCTGTTGACCTCCCTGTTGGTGGACATTCCCGGCAGTTCTGACTGTCTCCATGGGAGCGTTGTCGCCTATGACGATGACGTGAAAGAGCGCCTGCTTTGCGTGCCGCCCGAAATTCTCGCGACCCACGGCGCCGTCAGCGGTGAGGCTGCCGGGGAGATGGCCATCGGAGTTCGCCGTCTTATGGCCGCTGATTACGGGGTGAGCGTCACGGGCATAGCCGGGCCGTCCGGAGGCACACCTGACAAACCGGTGGGTCTCGTGTATCTGGCTGTTGCCAGTGAACGCGGCGTTGTCGTGAAGAAACGCGTATTTTCGGGCGACCGGACGCAGATCCGGATTCGGTCGGCCAAGGCGGCTCTGCATTTGCTGCTGCAACAGGTAAAACACAGTTAAAACAATGATGAGGGTGATGGAATGACGACTTTTTTAGAATTTGCTTTGAGTAAGAAACTGCAGGAAGCGATCAATGAGATGGGCTATGAGGAGCCGTCTCCGATTCAGAGTACGTGTATTCCGCTGATTCTTGACGGTAAGGATGTCATCGGACAGGCCCAGACAGGAACCGGAAAGACGGCCGCGTTTGGCATTCCGCTTGTGGAGATTGCGGGAACCGGTCGCCACGTCCAGTCGATCGTACTGTTGCCCACGCGCGAACTGGCTATTCAGGTTGCCGGTGAAATGCGCAAGATCGCAAAATTTAAGCGTGTGCGGACGCTGCCCATTTATGGCGGACAGTCCATTGGTCATCAGATTCGCGCGCTGGAACAGGGGGTCAACATCGTCATCGGGACCCCAGGACGGGTTCTCGACCACCTGCGCCGCGGAACACTCAAGCTTGACAAAGTGCAGACGGTCGTGCTGGACGAAGCAGACGAGATGCTGGACATGGGCTTTATTGAGGACATCGAATCGATTCTGCAAACGATTCCCGCAGAACGGCAGACACTGCTGTTCTCCGCCACCATTCCTCCTGAAGTGCGGCGCCTCGCAAACCGCTACATGAAGGCGCCGGAACACGTTCAGATGACGCATGGCGAGATGACCGTGCCTCAGATCGACCAGGTGTTCTACAAGGTTCTTGAGCGCACAAAACTGGACAGCATGTGTCGGGTCATCGACAGCGAGGACGTCACGCTCGGCATCATCTTCTGCCGCACCAAGCGGGGCGTCGATGAGCTGGCGGAAGCGCTGATATCGCGGGGGTATCTGGCGGACGGCCTTCATGGAGACCTGAGCCAGGCGCAGCGTGATCGTGTGATGAAGAAATTCCGCGGCGGCGAGATCGAGCTTTTGGTCGCGACTGACGTGGCGGCTCGCGGCATTGATGTCGGCAACGTGACCCATGTTGTGAACTACGACATTCCACAGGACACTGAAGCGTATGTCCATCGCGTCGGACGGACGGGCCGGGCCGGCAAGCGCGGTTTGGCGATCACCCTCGTCACGCCTCGCGAATTCAAGCTGCTAAAGACGATTCAGCGTGAAACAAAGGCGTCCATTGAGGGGCGTGAGGTGCCGTCGCTGGCGGATGTTGCGGAGCGGCAGGCGGAGATTTGGCGCGATCGTCTGCAGTCCACCGTTCAGGAGGGCGGGCTGGGGCACTATCGAGCGCTGCTTGGCAAATTGGTGGATGAACTTGATCCGATTGATCTCGCCGCTGCGGCGTTGAAGCTCGCTTCCGCCGGTGAGCTTGAATCGGAAGAAACGGGTCAGTACGATTTCGGAGACACCGGCGGAGCGCCGGGTATGGTTCGCTTCTTTGTCAATATTGGCCGCAGCGCGCGGATGGGCCCTGGCGATATGGTGCGGATGATTTCGGAAGAGTCGGGAATCCCCAGCGCCGCAGTCGGCAAGATCGACATTTTTGAGAAGTTCACGTTCGTCGAGGTCGAGGAGGAGTCCGCGCCGTTCGTGTTTGAGGCGCTGCGCCAGGCGCGGGTTAACGGCTATCGGGTCAATTTGGAACCCGCGAAACCGCGTGGCATGGGAGGTTCCTCGCGCCGCTACGGCGGCGGACGCCAAGACTGACCATACGTGTGACCGCATGCGTCGACACGCACGTGACTAGTCATGCGAGCGCATGTGTGATCGCGCATGTGTCGACATGCGTGACCGCATGCGCTGGGCAGCGTCTCTTCCCGTCTGTCTTCGTTGTCCGCGTCCGGTTGCAGAATGCAAGAGGCGCGGCGCCGTCTCCGGGGCGGGAACGACGCTTCTCCGGACGCGGGGCGGTTGGTGGGGTTGGTGCGCTGGCAGACTGTGCCTGTGATCTGTGATCGAATTCGCGGCGAAAACCGCGGCGGCGCTTCTGCGCATGCCGCGGTTTTGTGCGTTTTGCGGGGCTGCGTCGCCGGCTTGGTACGATCGCACATGTCCGAACAAATGTTTGTGTTTTGGAGCGCGACCTAGTACAATGATGATAGAGATTCATGCTGCTTCGCAGCACCATCAGGGAATGAAAAAGGTGCCGAGTAGTTTTTTCACAGGCGCAAGGCCCGCTCGGGGAGGAGACATATATTGCGCCCGTCGCGAGTTTAGCGACAGCGGGGGACTCTCGCCAGGACGGATCATGCATGCCGCTGCAGCGAGTATTAGCGGCCTTTAGGCCGCGGCTGTCTGAGCGGCAGCGGCATGCATGATCCGTCCTGACAGGCAGGGACCACCGTATTTTCGGGATAGCGCAGTACGAACAATCGGCTTGAATCGAACGCAGAGGGTGGGAATCTGGGTGGCGGATCGGAAGAGCGCATTAGAGCAGGCACTGAAACAGATTGAGAAGCAGTTTGGCAAAGGTTCGATCATGCGGCTTGGCGAGGCGAGCGCGACGATGAACGTGGAGACCATATCATCGGGCTCATTGGCGATTGACATCGCGCTTGGCGTCGGCGGGTTGCCCAGGGGCAGGATTATTGAAATTTACGGACCGGAGTCTTCCGGAAAGACAACGGTTGCATTGCATGCGATTGCAGAGGTGCAGCGACAGGGTGGGCAGGCCGCATTCATCGACGCGGAGCATGCGCTCGATCCATTGTATGCGCAGAATCTGGGGGTCAACATCGATGAGATGCTCATTTCCCAACCCGACACGGGAGAGCAGGCTCTTGAAATCGCGGAGGCGCTGGTGCGCAGCGGCGCTGTGGAGATTATCGTGATCGACTCCGTAGCCGCCCTCGTGCCAAAAGCGGAGATCGAAGGGGAGATGGGCGACTCCCATGTGGGACTGCATGCGCGACTGATGTCCCAAGCGCTCCGTAAACTCAGCGGCGCGATCAATAAATCAAGAACCATTACGATCTTCATCAATCAGATTCGCGAGAAAGTCGGAGTGATGTTCGGCAATCCCGAGACAACGACCGGGGGCCGCGCACTCAAGTTTTATTCCACGATCAGGCTTGAGGTTCGCAGGGGGGAGTCCCTGAAACAGGGCAACGACCTCGTCGGCAATCGGACAAAAATCAAGGTAGTCAAAAATAAGGTGGCCCCACCCTTCAAGCAGGTTGAAGTGGATATCATGTTTGGCGAAGGCATTTCTCGCGTGGGGAGCATTGTCGACATTGGAACGGAACTTGAGATTATCCAAAAGAGCGGTGCATGGTACTCGTATGGAGATGAGCGTCTGGGTCAGGGCAAGGAAAACGCCAAACAGTTTCTGAAGGAACATCCGGCCATGGCGGACCAGATTGACGCCAGGATCCGCGAGTTAAGCATCATGTCCCCTGGCGTCGCGGTCACGCCACAGCAAACGGAAGATGATGAAGACTTTGAGTTTGAAGAGTAATCAAGGGGACATGTGATAAAGTCCGCACTGCGCCTGCCGAAATTGGGTTCATCACATGTCCCCAAGGCCATGTCACGCGGGTGTGGCAGAGTGTTCGGATGGAGTGATCGTCGAGATGGCTGATCATGGCGAGTTGACGGTTGTGCGCCAGGACCTCGATCCAGAAAATCCCCAGCGGCGGTTGCTGCATCTGTCGGACGGAACGATCGTCGGGCCTTTTCTCGCGATGAGTTTGTCGCAACGGAACATTCATGCCGGGACGGTGTTTACTGAAACGGTGCGCCAGGAACTCTTGCGGGCGGACACAGTGTCTGAGGCGCGCGAACTGAGCCTCGGCTATCTGGCTAGACGCTCCCGTACGGAGACCGAGGTGAAGCGGCATCTGATCAGACACTCGTACCATTCTTCGGTGGCAGAGGAAGTGGTGCGTTGGCTTAAGGAGCAGAGTCTCCTGAACGATATGGAGCTCAGTGAACGTTATGTCGAACAGACGCTTTCCAGCGGAACGCTGCGGAGTAAGCGGGACCTGGCCCAACGCATGCTGTCTCGCGGAATCTCGGCGGATCAGGTGCGCCAGGCCCTTCGCGCCAGTCGATACGACGAATCGTCGGGGGCTTTTCAGGACGGTCGTCGTAAGCTTGCAGAGATTGACAGGAAACTCGCTCGTGATGCTGTCACATGGAGCGACAGGGAACGGAATCAAAAGCGATGGGAACTTGTGGCTGGTTATCTGTATCGCAAGGGGTATGCAGGGGAGACCGTACGGACGACTCTGCGTAAATTGCGACAGGATGACGATACATAGTCGCGCTCCATGCAGGAACTCGAAGCGATCGGGGACGGCGTCGCGCGAAGCCCGGGACATGTCGCGCATGCCATATAGGAACGAATCGACCAGGAGTGAATCGACGGTCAGACTGGATCAGTTGGATCAGATTGTGTGGTTGACAGGGATTTACATGTATCATATAATTAAGATGCGTATACCTGCTGTGCCAATTGTATGTGTGATAGCGGTTGAAAGTGTCTGGAGCAGTCCGTTACATCCTGAATGTTGCTCAGCATCCCTCTCGGGTGAGGTGGGGGGCAGATGCAAGTATGGTATCCTCCTTGGTGTTCATCATTGCGCTCCTTATAACGGCCGTAGTGGTGGGCGGGGGAATGTTTGTTTGGATAACGACGCGTGCCAGGTCAGTGGAGTTGTCCCTGGCTGGGGCACGGGCCCAAGCGGAGCAGTTGGTCGAGTCTGCGCGTCACACGGCGGAAAACAAGATGAAGGAAGCCGTGTTGGAGGCAAAGGAAGAAGGCCATCGCATTCGCAACGACGCGGAGCGTGAGTTGCGGGAACGGCGAATGGAGGTTCAAAAGCTTGAGCGCAGGCTTTTGCAAAAGGAAGAAGCCTTGGACCGGAAAACGGAAGCCCTTGAGAAGCGCGGTGAGAGTCTGAGTGCTGACGAGCGAATTCTCGGAGAGCAGCGGCGTCGCGTGGAAGAGGCGTCAAAGCATCAGGCCGAGGAACTGGAGCGGATATCCGGATTGACAGGTGCGGAAGCCAGGGAACTGATTTTGACGCAGGTGCGCTCTGAGTGTAAACACGATGCGGCTTTGTTGATGAAAGAAATCGAGCAACAGGCGAAGGAAGAGGCAGAGCGCAAGGCGAAGGAGATTATCGCTATCGCAATTCAGCGTTGCGCCGCAGATCATGTGGCTGAAACCACAGTGTCTGTGGTGGCTCTTCCCAGTGATGAAATGAAGGGTCGAATCATCGGACGTGAAGGCCGAAACATTCGTACCCTGGAAACTCTCACGGGTGTGGATTTGATTATCGACGACACGCCAGAAGCCGTTATTTTGTCAGGATTTGACCCGATTCGTCGTGAAATTGCACGGATTTCGCTGGAAAAACTTGTGGCCGATGGACGGATTCACCCGGCGCGCATCGAAGAAATGGTTGAAAAGGCCAAGCGCGAGGTCGATGAACGTGTTCGTGAAGAAGGCGAGCAGGCGACGTTTGAGACGGGTGTTCATGGGATCCACCCTGATCTGATCAAGGTTCTGGGTCGGCTGAAGTATCGCACCAGCTACGGGCAGAATGTGCTCAAACACTCAATTGAAGTGGCGCATTTGGCAGGATTGATGGCGGCCGAACTGGGGCTTGACGTTGCTCTTGCGAAGCGGGGCGGACTTTTGCACGATGTGGGCAAGGCGATCACGCATGAGGTGGAAGGGTCTCATGTGGAAATCGGCGTAGATCTGGCCAGAAAATACAAGGAGCATCCGGTCGTGATCAACGCAATCGGCGCTCATCACGGAGATATCGAGTATACGTCTCCCATATCGGTTGTGGTCGGGGCGGCAGATGCACTGTCTGCAGCGCGTCCGGGAGCGCGAAGGGAATCGCTCGACGTATATTTGAAGCGGCTGGAGAGACTAGAAGAAATCGCCTGTTCCTTTAGCGGCGTGGACAAGTCGTACGCCATCCAGGCGGGTAGAGAGATTCGCATTATAGTGAAACCTGAGCAGGTTGATGATGCTGAGTCAGTTAGGGTGGCTCGGGAGATATCGAAACGCATTGAGAATGAACTCGATTATCCAGGGCAAATCAAGGTCACAGTCATCCGCGAGACAAGAGCAGTGGAATACGCAAAATAACGGCGGCCTATTGGCTGCCCTTATTTTTCTTTGCAGCGGTGGCCATGAGTGGCGTCCCTCGAAGCGGGTGTGCCCGGGTGATGATTCGTGGAAGCGACAAGGGGATGCGTTTGATGAAAATATTGTTCATTGGAGATGTCACAGGCAGGCAGGGTCTCATGTATGTGAGGGATTTGCTCCCACATCTGCGTCGCAGCTACGCGCCGGATCTGGTCATCGCCAATGGCGAGAATTCCGCGAGCAATGGGCGCGGGATCACTGAGACGGCGGCGGAGCACTTGTATGACAGCGGCGTTGATGTCATCACCTTGGGCAATCATGCATGGGACCAGAAGGAGACCGTCTCACTGCTGGCGAGCGACCGTCGAATCTGCCGCCCCGCCAATCTGCATCCGGACGTTCCGGGACATGGCTATACGGTGGTGCAGGTCGGGGTGCAGCCAGTGGCCGTTGCGAATCTCGTGGGACGCACGTTTATGAATTTGGCCGATTGTCCTTTTCGTACATTGGATCATATGGTTGACCAATTGAGTTCTGTCACCGATCATATATTTGTGGATTTTCACGCCGAGGCGACTTCGGAGAAACTGGCCATGGGATGGTATGCAACGGGACGCGTGTCAGCCGTCGTCGGCACGCACACGCATGTTCAGACGGCGGATGAACGTATTTTGCCGAATGGCACCGCGTTTCTGACGGACGTCGGCATGACAGGTCCCAGAGACGGCATCCTTGGCATGGAGCGCTCCACGGTGATGAAGCGGTTTATTGATCAGATGCCGGCCCGGTTTTCGGTCGCGGACGGACCCAGGCAACTATCCGCAGTGATATTGACAGTAGGGGCGGGAGGGCGTGCGACGCAGATCGAGCGCATAATCGTAGCCGAGTAGGAGGGGAACACATCCATGTATAACGGACAATGGGTGGTTGACGGGCATGCGGATATTCTGTATCGCATGGAAGGGGAAGGGTTAGGATTTTATGACCCGGATTCGAAGTTGCAGCAGAGTTTCTCGCATATGGCGGCCAGCGGTATTGACGTGCAGGTGTTTGTGACCTTTGTAGAGCCCAGACTGACCCCCAGCGAGCAGTTGTACAAGGTCCTGGCTTCGCTGGATCGATTTTATCGAGAGGTGGCAAAACCCGGTATAATCGCTCCGGTTTTTTCGGCGCATGATCTTCAGGCCGTACTGCAAAGCGGACAACGGGCCGCCCTCTTGTCACTGGAGGGCGCGGATGCGCTAAACGGGCAGATTGGCGTGCTCCATGCTCTGTTTCGTCTCGGCGTGCGCCTGATCGGATTGACCTGGAATGGCGCCAACAGCGTTGCCGATGGGGTGGGCGAGGCGCGGGGCGCAGGCCTCTCCCAGTTCGGACGGGACGTGGTTCGCACCATGCGTTCGCTCGGCATGGTTGTCGACGTGTCGCACCTTGCGGAGCGCGGCGTGTGGGACGTTCTGGATATTTATGGAGGACCTGTCGTCGCGTCGCACAGCAATGCGGCAGCGATCCATGCCCATCGGCGCAATCTGAGCGATGATCAGGTGCGGGGCATTGCAGCCACCGGCGGAATCGTTGGCGCCACGTTCGTGCCCGGCTTCATCGGCGACAAAAACGTGCTTGCCAGTGAGGATTTGCTTCGGCACATCGATCATTTGCTGACCGTCGCGGGTCCCGACGGCGTGGCGCTTGGCTCCGACTTTGACGGGATCGATACGACGCTCGCCGATCTGCGCAATGGATCCGACTATCCGCTGCTGCTTGAGAAACTGGAACGGAGGTATGGGTCGGAAGTGCTGACCAAGGTGGCTGGCGGGAACTGGTTGCGAGTGTTTTCGCAAATTCTGCCGGCGAAGTAGGGTAGGCGGCCTCCGTTTCTGTCCGTGGCCAGTGGTCGGCGGCCCGTACGCGGCCTCTGTTCCGGCCAGTAGCCAGTGACGGGCGGCCCGCCGCCCGTCACACTCGTAAGCGGGCAACACACAAGCGCTATGCGAGCGTCCGATTTTGGGCGCTCGTTTGCGTGTCAGCGCGCATGTTTCCCACATAGAGTATGGAGACCGTGGGCGTGGGCAAAGGCCGTTATGCCGTTCTCACCAATGATGGGCGAATGGCATACAGATGGAGTACAGAAACCGGCTGGACTGTTGCCATGGCTGTCACCCGCCCAACTGTGGTTCTGAAATGAATACGAGGAGGTAGCAGAGTGATGCTCGCAACAGATACCGGGTGCCGCGAGATCATCACCAGCGCCGTATGCGGCAAGGGATCAAAATACTCCCAAAGCACGTATACGATTCATCCGGCCAATCGTCCGACAACGATTGGCGGTTGCTGGGTGATGAACCATTCGTGCGAGGGCTCTCTTGTGGGAGAGGTGGTGGAGATTCAGGGGCGGTTTGACATCAATGTGTGGTACTCCTATAACGATAACAGCGAGACCACCGTTGCCAAGGATACGATGACCTATGTCGAACACGTTGCGCTGCGCGACCTTGATCCCCACTGCTTTCACGAAGACCTCGATGTCGCCGTGAAAGTCGTTCAACAACCCAACTGTCTGGACGCAACCATTGTGGACGGCGGTACGGAGGTCGCGGTTCGCGTCGAAGCGGAACTGGCTGTCGAAGTGGTCGGTCGCACAAAAGTATGGGTCATGACGTGCGATCCGAGGGATTCAAAGAAAGAAAGCTTCGAGGAAGACGACAGTTCCTCGGACGAGGATTCGCAATTGTAACTACGCCCGCACGTCAATCATCGATGGTCGCCAGCGATGCGGGGCGCTTTGCGCCCCTTTTTTATGAAACGGCGATGGGTTAAGTGCTGAGTCAGGGAAGAACTGACTCCCAGGAGTCGATCTGGCCCGCCGCAAACAGAGGCGACGCCAAGGGGGGCGTGTGAAATTCGATCGGTCCGTCGCCAAATCGTCCACATATAGCGTTTGATTAAGGTCTCAAACGCTAGGTTTGATTAAAGCCTCAAACACTATATGTGGGATCATAGCGCCTGCTGCGCGGACTTTATCACATGTCCCCTAGGTGGTGGTACCATGAAGCGAATATCACGCCGAGGCGGGAAGCGCCGACGCGTTGGTCTCCGCGTCCAGTTGGACGCTCGCGGGGCGAGTACCAGCGTCCTGCAGGGAGAAGTCGATCGGCCCCGCGCTTTGCGATACGGGTTGCGCACGCTGCCCTTGCGCGCCCATTCGCTGCCCAGCGTTCCGCAGGGCGCAAAGGGGCCGCTTTTCGCCAGCGCCATGGATGCGATCAGGCTCCGAATGCAGCGAGGAACAGGAGTGAAGCCGCCGTTCTTGGAACTTGACGCCGCGACCTGTACAGCGCTGCATTTGCCTGAGTACCCCGTGCGGGCTGTCCTTCGTCACGACGCGATACGGCTGGGGCCTGCACTCGCAGTCTATGCGATGCCTGGCGAGAAGCGCCTTTTCGGATCGCAGACGAGATTGTTTGCGGACATGGCCGTTCTGGCCAGAGAGGCAAACGTCGACTTTTTTGTGCTGACGCCGGGACGCCTGCGGGCCAGAAGCCAGAAAACGCGCGCCTATCGTTTCTATCCCAGTCGCTCAAAATGGATCCTCGAAGACTGTCCATGGCCGGATTTCGTATGGCGCAGAACGGTGCTGCGCCCCGCCGGGACGCAGGCGGCGATGAGTCGCGACGAAGAGTTGCTGCGGGCCACTGCGGTGTTCGGCACACTGCCCAGACCAAAGAGCGAAAAGTGGTTTTTGCACAATGTGCTGTCCAGGGCCCCGGGCGTTCAGCCTTTTTTGCCCGCGGCGTATCCGGTTTGGTCCGCGCAAGATGTGCTGCAGGCTGTCAGAACGCTCGGCGACGTCTATGTCAAACCGGTGCGCGGCACTCAGGGTCAGAAGATCACGCGCATTGTGGCGCTCCATGCAGGGTATCTGTTGTTCGGCGCAGCGACCCGCAATCACGGCGGCGAAGTTCTCAAAGACGACGAGGCGCTCCTGCGCCGATTTGCCGCGAGAACCTCGGATTGCGCCTGGATCGCGCAACGAACTGTGGAATTGATGCGCACGGTGGCGGACGCTCCCATCGATCTGCGATTCTTGGTGCAGGCGCGCCCTGGCGGACAGGCTGACTGCACGGGCAGCGTGGCCAGAGTCGGATCCCCCGACGCCATCACAACGAATCTTCACACCGGAGCCCAAGCGTTGTCGTTCGCGTCTGTCGAGCAGTATCTGCATCGACGGCAGATTCCCCTCTTCCGGCACGGTGTGCACACCGGTCGAGCGGCCGCGCTGGCCGCCTTTGCCGCGGTTGCCGCTGATCATCCATCGCTGGCGGAACTCGGCGTGGACGTGGCTCTGGACAGATTGGGACGAGCGTATATTCTGGAGGTCAATCCCTCTCCGGGCCGGCAGATGTTTCGTCTGATCGATCCTGAAGCAAGGCGTATGTCACTGCAAAGAGTCATTGAATATGCTGTGTTCAGTACGGGTTTTGACCTGACCGCGAGAGGGGAAGGCGGAGCATGACCGTGCAGACTTCGCTATTGTTGTGCTCCGAGGTCCGACCGTTGCGTTTGCCGAAAATAGGCGTCATGGCGCGTCCGCGGGTGCTTGACGGCGTGTTTCAGGGCAAGCAGGGACCGGTGTTGCACCGTTATCTGGAAGTCGCCAAGAGAGAGGGCGCCCTGGCCTGCGTATTTGATCCGGCGACCGTCGATGTCGTCCGCCATCGGGTCTGCGGGTTCGTGCTGGAGAGTGTTGGGCAGCCCCCGCAGTCCAGGGTGGAAAAGGTTGAGTTGGGGGTTCCTCCGGTCATTTACGATCAAATCGTCTCGCGCCGATACGAGCGCAGCGAGACCTGCCAGAAGATGCGAGACTACTTGCAGCAAGCGGCTGTTGTGTTTAATGGGGGCTATTTTAACAAGTGGGAGGTCACCTCCTGGCTGGAATCCGATCCACGTCTGCGAACCTTTCTTCCGCGCACCGCCCTGCTCACCGGGCCCCAGGTACTGCATGAATTTGCCAAGCATCATCAGACGATTTTTATCAAGCCGATCCATGGCAGTCTGGGTGTGGGAATTATCAGGATCTCCAGGAATCAGAACGGATTTTACGCAAGCCTGCGCACCAAACGGGGGCTTGCGGAGGAGTTTCACGCTGACGGCATGAAGGGAATTTACAGGCGATACCGGGCTCGCATCATGGGCTCTCCGCATATCGTACAGGAGGGAGTTCCGCTCGTGCAGTGGGGGCAGCGGCCATTTGACGTTCGCGTTCTCATGCAAAAGGATCGCTCTGGTGTTTGGAAGAGAACGAAAGTCTATATGAGGATAGCGGCGGAGGGTGAGTTTATCTCGAATCTGACGACCGGAGGCGAAGCGTGCTCGCTGGCAGCCCTCTCAGAGGTTGATCGACCGCTCAAGCCGGCGCGGATCCGCAGGCAGATTCATACCCTGGCCGCCTTGATCCCCGCGGTGGTCGAGGATGGTTCACAGCGTCTGCTCGGCGAACTTGGCATCGATCTAGGAATTGCTGAAGATGGCCGAATTTATATCATTGAGGTCAACTCGAAGCCGTGGAAGACGCCTGTCACGCTGCATGGCTCTTCGGAGCTTGTCGACCTGTCCTTTTTGCGACCGATTCGCTTTGCGCTTAGACTTGCGGGCACCAGACAGGCGTGAAGGGAGGCGCAATAGGTTGTGACGTGTTACCTGCTGCACAGCGGCCAGACCTCTGCGGAGCGGCTGGCCAGACAAGTGCCTCGCCTTGTTCCCACGCAGGAACTGCGCATGGTGACGGCAGACGATATCGTCATTCGCTATGGCAACACCGATGACCCCGATCGCGGACTGTGGGTCGTCAACAGGCGGGAATCTCTACTGTTGGCCGAATCCCGCCGGGCTATGCTGAAGTCTCTGCGCAGAGCGGGAGTGAACTGTCCGCGCTATCGCAGCCAGGATAACGAGACGGAGTTGCGCACGCAGCTTGTGCGGCACTATCGGGTTCCCGTATTCAACCTCAAGGCGCTGGCGTGTTTCAGGACCGACGCCAAGACGGTGTGGCTGTCAAAACGGATCAATCAGGTGCTCGACACTTTTTCGGAAGTGCCGATGGAATACGATGAGGAGTCCAGCAAAGTGTGTCTGCTGGCCGTTCGCTCCATCCATGCCTTGGGTCTGGAATTTGGCCTGGTGAGCATCGGCGTCACCGCTCACCAGCGACTGCTGGTGCTGGACGTCGCCTCCGCTCCCGTATGCAAGGGCCGGGTTCTGCAACTGTACGCGGCGGCGGCAAACGCCTACCTTGATACAGAGGAGCGCATCGCCAAGGGTGACCGGGAATCCGTCATGCTGGGCACTGACCTTGAATTCATGCTGAAGTCGAGACAGGGGAAAATGGTGCTGGCGTCCCGTTATTTTCCGACCAGAGGGAGTGTCGGTTGCGACGACCGGACATTTGCGGGCGATCGCGCGCGTCGGCCGCTTGCGGAACTTCGCCCCAAACCGGCGCGCACCCCGGAGAAACTGTGCGCCAACATTGAAGTGACGCTGCGGGAAGCCGGTCTGATGGCAAGACGGATGTATCCCAAGTGGGTGGCGGGAAGCGCTCCCTTTGAACGCTTCCCCATCGGAGGGCACATCCATTTTAGCGGGGTGCCGTTCACGGGGAGAATTGTCAGTCTGCTCGACGTGTACGTAGGTCTTCCTCTGATGCTTGTCGAGGATCCGCTGACAGCGGTGCGCAGGCGCCCCAAATACGGATTCCTGGGCGATGTGAGACACAAGTCGCACGGCGGATTTGAATACCGGACGCCAGCCAGTTTTGTGCTCGACCCCATGATCGCATTGGGCGGTCTGGCGCTGGCGTACATCGTGGCGCAGCATCATGAGACGCTGCCGTATCTCGCCCTGCACCGTGCAGATCGCGTGCGCGCCTTTTACAACAATGATCGCGACTATCTGCTGCCCCTGTCGGAAGAGGTGTACGCCCGCATTCAGGGGACCCGCGCTTACGGAGACTACAAAGCGGCGATTGATCTGCTGTTCGCCATGATTCGCAGCGACGAGGTGTGGGACGAAACGGTGGATCTCCGCACCGCCTGGCAAATTCCGGCGGCCAGTGTGCGCGCCGTTGCCGCAAAAGGCCGCGGCGGCCAGACTGGATATCTCGAACAGGCCATAAGGAGACGGTGACATGAAACGAGACGCCGCTTGCGTCATCGGGGTTTTGGTCGGTGATCAGAATGAGCGTTCCCCCTATGTCCGCGCGTTATTGCGAACTGCGCAGGAGAGGGGTGTGGTCGCTTACAGCGTGACGAGTCAGGCGCTGCGCAATCCTGACAATGACGCGGTTGTGGGGTATGGGCTGTCGACCAACTTTGGGTACCGGATGCAGCCGTTGCCAACCGTGGTCTATAACCGGATCCCTACACGACGGGAAGAAGTGTCGCCGGTGACGGGGGCCGTCAAGCAACGCTTGCGCGATCAGGGGATTCCCTATTTCAATGAACGGTTTTTCAACAAACGCGAGGTCGACCGGGCATTGCGCGATGAACGCGCGACGCGGGCTCTATTGCCGATGACGATGACGGAATGGAATCAGCAGAAGGTGGAGCAATGGCTGGAGGAGTACGGATCGCTGTTTGTCAAACCGATTGCGGGGAGTTTGGGGGAGGGCATCTGCAGGGCGTCCAGAGAGGGCGCGAGATATCGGCTGGATACGCGGCAGGGACATGATGTGCGCAGCTATTTTTATACGCGGGCGAGGGATTGCGTTGTGGCCTGCAAGTCTCATTTGGGGGGAGCGCAGTGCATTGTTCAGGAGGAAATTCCGCTCGCCTCCCACGAGGGGCGCAAGACCGATTTTCGCGTGCATGTCCACCGTACAGGGTACGACGACTGGGAGGTCGTGGCGATCGGCGCAAAGGTCGGCGGCCGCGACGGCATTACGACTCACGTCCACAGCGGCGGGAGAGTGGAGGAAGCCAGGCTGGTGCTGGCCAATTGGTACGGCCGTACGGCCCCGTCCATGCGGGACGAACTGGAAGCGGCCGCAGTGACCATCTGTCGCGCGCTGACCAGGCGTCTTGATGAAAATCTCGGTGAACTCGGCCTCGATATGGGAATATCGACTGAGGGCAGCCTGGTGTTGTTTGAGGCGAACGCCAAACCGGGGAGAGCCATATTTGCGCATCAGACGCTGCGCCGCGCAGGACTGCTCTCCAGACTGAGGGTGATTGAGTACGCGCAGATTCTGGCGAACCACCACTCAATGGCGGGTGCCGCCCGATGACGCATCATGCTGTCAGCGATTGGCCCATCGGCATTTTGACCGCCAGCGTCCACCCGGATCGGATGGGCGGCAATCAGGCGAACTTCCAACGCATTGCCAGAGCGGCTCGCGAACGCGGCGCGGGGTGCGTGGTTGTCAACATCCTGCCTGACGGCATGGTTCGCTGTCACGTCGCAGACGGAGCAGGCGCGTTTTCGCCAGTGCGTCTGTCCGCTGTGCCGCGCGTACTCTACAATCGAATACCGACGCGGGCTCTTGAGCGCAAGGCGCACGTCCGGCAACTGCTTCGAGAGTGGGAGCGCGCGGGGGTTGTGATTACGAATCCTGGATTCTTGTCTAAACTTGACATTCACAAGCGCTGGAGTGGGCAGGAGGCGCTCCGCCCCCGGCTGCTCGTCACGGAGGAATGGCGAACTGTCGGCCAATTGAGGGGGTTCTCGGCCCGGTATTCGCGCTTCTACGCCAAGCCGGTGGACGGCAAGGCCGGCGTAGGCATCATGCGCGTGGAGTGCGCGGGCGATTCGTACACAGTGCATGAACAGAAAAAGGGCCGTGTTGTGCGGCTCGATCGCCTGTCCTGGCCGGAAATGGAGGGCTATGCGCGGCGCAAGAACATCAGTGGACGATACCTGTTGCAGCAGGAAGCCCCTACGGCCCAGTATCGCGATCGCCGGTTCGACCTTCGTCTGCTCCTGCACCGGACGGCGCCCGCATCATTTACCGTGACAGGCATGGGGGTGCGATTGGCGCCTCCCGCCGGCATCACCACTCATGTGCCGAACGGCGGCCAGATTGTCGATGTCAGGCGCGTGCTCAGGGAGGTGTTCGGCAGATCGGCCGACACGGTCGCAAAGGAGGCGCAGGGTACAGCGATTCTGGCCGCCAATGCGATCGCACAGGGCGCCGGAACATGGACGGAATTGTCGATCGATATGGGACTCTTGTCAAGTGGAGAACCGTGTCTGTTTGAAGCCAATGCGAAACCGATGAAATTTGATGAATCCCTGATCGAGAGGGAAGCGAAGCGTCGGTTGACGGGCGCTCTGCTCGCGTTGGCCCAGGCGCGCAGGTGAGGGGCGCCTAATGGGGCGCGGCGCAGTGGCTAGGGCGGGCACGAAGACTGGGGGACATGTGATAAACCAGAGTTTTGGCAGGCGCACTGCGGTGCGGACTTTATCACATGGCCTCTAGGCCAGGGCAATGGAGGCAGTAAAGGGACGGCCAACGGGGCAAAATACAGGGGCGACTCCCCATGCGGGGAAGAGACGACACGCCCCTGTTCTGCGTCCCCCCTGGCGTCGGGGAACCCCACATACGGGGAAGAGACGTTGATTTTACCTGTTGCAACTGGATGGTTCTCCTGCTATGATAATTTACACCTGCAGAGAT
>JAJYTO010000289.1 GCA_021793015.1 Bacillota bacterium | reverse complement strand
CACAAGCGATGAAAGCGGATCCGGCGGGGTTTGGCGTACTGGTTCGGGCGAAGGTGGGGTCTGCTGTTTGGCGCAAGCGCTACGCACACTGGAGTGAGGAGGGGTATCCGCAGATGGCGGTCCACATACAGATCAAGACACACATCAGCAGTTCAGAAGCGACAACCGATCCCATCAGTGTAGAGCAAACGGAAAGCGGATCGCCGCCATGGTGATTCTCACGGATGAACAAGTCTGCCAAAGGCGAGTCGTATCGTTCCTTTAACGCACTGGAAAAGGTTTGCCGGGGGGAGACATCGCGGTCTTCGCGGCCCAAAAAACATGGCCGCTGCATGATTCCAGCGCGATCATCAAATACTACCATTGAGGTGTTGCCCTTGAACAGGCAGACGAATCGACGGTTGAGCATGGATTTGGACAAGAATGTGGAAGACGTTCTCGACCAGTTCGCAAGTTGCGCCGACGTTGTTTTGCGCCGTCTGACCATTACAAAAGCGCGGCAAAAGGCAGCCATCATTTTCATCCCGGAAATTACGGACACCGTGCGCATCGAACAGGCCTGCATCCGACCGCTTCTGGCCCTTGCGGATCGACGTGCGGCGCTGGAGCACGAGGACCTGCAGAACGAACTCACGATACTCGGCATGCAACAGTGCCGCGCGATCGACGATGTCATCGCCTCGATTGCTGCTGGCGACGCTGTACTGCTGCTCGATGGGACGCCGCAGGCCACTCTTCTCTCCACCGCAAAATGGGAGCATCGCGCCGTTGAAAAACCAGAAAATGAGGTTTCTATACGCGGATCCTTGCAGGCGTTTAACGAGGACACCCGCACCAACATAGGTTTGGTGCGCCAATTTCTGCGCGGCCATGAACTGAAGATCGAAAAATTGACCTGCGGCCGAATGACCAAGACGCCGGTCCACATCCTGTATCTGGACCCGATCGCCCGTCCCGATCAACTGCAAACCGTCAAAGAGCGCCTGCAGCGGATCAAACTCGACAGCGTGCTGGACGCCGGGTATATCGAACAACTCATTCGGGATCATCCACGATCGCCGTTTCCGACGATGGGGCAGACCGAGCGGCCCGACCGCGTGGCCGCGCAGTTGGTGGATGGGCGCATCGCCATCGCCGTCGACCATTCGCCCACGATGCTGACATTGCCCGCGCTGTTCCCGGAATTCTTTCAGGTCAGCGAAGACTATTACGCAGATTTTTGGATTCAGTCCTTTCACCGCCTCCTTCGCTATGCGGCATTCTGGGTGTCGCTGTCCCTGCTGAGCCTATACCTGATCTTTCTGACCTATAATCCAGAACTGTTGCCGACGCCGCTGTTGCTCAAATTGTCCGCGGCGCGCATGGGAATACCGTCGCCCACGATTGTGGAGGTTTTCCTTATGGGTCTCCTGTTCGAAGTGTTGCATGAAGCAGGCGTGCGTCTGCCACGCCCGGTCGGGCCCGCCATCAGCATCGTCGGCGGCCTGGTTGTGGGAGAGGCGGCCGTGTCCGCAGGCATGGTGGGCGCGGCGACAGTGATCGCCATCGCGATGTCGGGGATACTCTCTTTCATCGTTCCCAGTCACTCCCTCACGGCGGCGTTGCGGTTGCTGCGATTTCCGCTGCTGCTCATTACGGCCATGTTCGGGATCGTCGGTTTTGCGGTGGCGCTGTTGCTGCTGCTGCTTCACATGTTTTCTCTGACATCCTTTGGCGATCCGTATATGCAAGTCGCCGCTCCTCTTCGCAAACGACTGGTCGAAGACAGCGTCATCCGCGCGCCGCTGGATGTTCTGTTTAAGCGTTCGCACAATTGGGGAACAAGAAAAGGAAGTCAATAAAGATGCAACAGCTTGACGCCCGATCCGCTGCCTGGATAGTCTTCGTCGTGATCGCTTCCACGGCCACGCTCTACCTGCCGTCGATCAGTATTCAGCAAGCGCAAAATGCCGCCTGGCTGTCTCCGGTTCTGGCCGTTCCGTTCGGTTTTCTGACCTATGGACTGATCCGGGCGCTTCGTCGTCGTCACCCAGGCCAATCGTTTACCGCAATCGCTCTAGCTGTTTTTGGTCCCGTCGTCGGACGGGTGGTTGTCATCGTCATGGCCGCATTTCTTTGGCAGGCGGGAGTGATCATCCTTCGTCAATTGTTGGGCTTTATCAAAACATTCATCCTGCTTGAATCTCCACTCCCCGTCGTCGATTTCATTCTGTCATTGACCATTTGGCTTGCCCTGCGCAACCGTGCATCGGTGCTCGGCAGAGTCAATCAGATGGTGGGATTCGCTCTTGCTGCATTGCTCGCGATATTGCTGGTCAATACGACGCCTGACGTCCATATGTCCGCATTTACACCGTGGCTTGAATCCGGATGGAAAGGATTGATACGGGGTGCGATCGTGCCCGCAACGTGGTATTCGCAAATAGTTTTGTTGATTTTTGTCTGGCACGAAATGAAACCGGATGAGGCAGCCTTGCTGGACCGAAGAATAATCTGGACGCTGTTATGGACCACCCTGTTTCTTATGATCGTAAACTTTGCCGTGTTGGGGGTGCTGGGGGTGCAGGAAAGCGCAAGATCCGGTTTTCCCACTCTTGAAATCACGCGTTACGCTCAACTCGGAGTGGGAGCTCAACTACAGAGATTCGACATCCTATTTATCATACCCTGGATCTGGGCGGCCATTTTTAAGATCATCTTTTTCTATTACGGAGCGTGCGCCATCATCCGCGATCTCTTGCAGCACACGACATTTGACGCATTCAGCAGCGCGATCGTCTTTTCTGGCGCGGGGGTCGTCCTGGTTGTGTTTCCAAAAGCTTCAATCACGTCGTATTTCATCTCGTATGATTGGCCCACGTATGGTTTGTTTTTTCAGATTGGCATGCCGCTGTTGTTTGTGATCACTTCCCTGGTCAGGTCCCGTAAGCTAACGTTGCCCACCCATGCTGGTGACTCCTCGTGACCTCCAGGATTGTCAGTCTTATTTCGCTAATCCTGTGCTGCTTCGCGATTTCTGGGTGCTGGGACTACAAGGAACTCGAACAACAGGCCCTTCTCACCGGCTTGGGATACGATGTGGGCGGCAAAGGCGATTTTATGGTGGTTGCATATCTCGATCAGCAGCAGAGTTCCGCTGGAGACAGTGCGTCTCAAACCGTGAAAGAGCAGACGCAAGTTGTTGTGGCAAGATCAAAACACGCCATTGAATCGTACCACCTTCTGTCCTTGCAGACACCGCAATTCAAGTATGTCAGCCATCTTTACTCGATGGTTTTCAGCGAAGCGCTCGCGAAAAGCAGTTCATTTTCCGAAGTCGTGGACCGGATTACGAGAGTCGGCGCTGTCAGACGCAGAACCAGCCTTTTCGTCACACCCGACCATGTCAAGGATGTCTTTGCGCAGCGTCTCCCAGGCGCCGACAGCACCGCGCGCGGATTGCC
>JAJYTO010000288.1 GCA_021793015.1 Bacillota bacterium | reverse complement strand
GCTGCGGCCATACCAACTGATTGGCCGCGCGCATATGCGCCACGCAATCCGTGAGCAGCAGTTCCCCCTGGGCGTTGTTCGGCGTTAATTTTCCCAAGGCTGCGATCAGGTCCGGGGTGCGAAAAGCAAAGACGCCCCCATTTATCTCCCGTATCAAACGTTCCTCAGCAGACGCGTCCTTTTCCTCAACGATGCGCAACACGGCGCCCTGTTCATCCCGAATCACACGGCCATACGCAAATGGATCATCAACAATCGCCGTCAACACGGATGTCGCGTTGCGCTCTCCGGCAACGTTCATCAGACGCTGGATCTCCTGCCTGCGGATCAATGGACAGTCGCCGTTGAGGACAACCGCCATACTGTCTTCAGGCAGGTGGGGAGCGGCCTGCAACACGGCGTGTCCCGTGCCGAGCTGTTCCTCCTGGCGGATAAACAGAACCCGTTCTCCAAGGACAGCGCGCACCTGATCCTCCAACCTGCCCACCACCACGAATAAACGGTCAACCCCTGCCGCCAGCAACTCGTCCACGACATACGCAATCATCGGTTTGCCGCAAATCTCATGCACGACCTTATGGCGTTTCGAATTCATGCGCTTCCCAAGCCCCGCTGCGAGCACGACGCCGACCTTTACAGTCATGGGTTCAGATCCTCCCATATCGAAGTTTCGTCTCCACTATACATGAAGCCGCAAGCCGGTTTCAATGCGCCGACGGTGATCTGTGCGCCTGTCCGGGCATGACAACGCCGTCATCCCGAATATCCCGCTCGGCAATGACGGCTTACCTTGGCAGCAAATCTTCAGTCCCCCACAGCGGCGCTCTCCACGCTGTCTGATTTGTAATATTCGTCCAGAACGGCTTCCTGGATACGTTGTCTGGTCAGTGACGTGATCGGATGTGCGATATCGCGAAACTCCCCGTCTGGTGTCCGCTTGCTCGGCATCGCCACAAACATCCCCGAATTTCCGTCGATCACGCGAATGTCATGCACAACAAACTCGTGGTCGATCGTTATGGAAGCGATGGCCTTCATTCGCCCTTCCGTCGCGACCCTTCGCAGTCTTACGTCTGTAATCTGCACCCCGCCATCCCCCCGCAGAATGACCGCATCTGGTAACCGCATCCCCACAGGCCTGCATGTATTCTGCCAGATGTTATTCCACGTAATGGGCGGAAATTCCTGCAAACTATTCGCTTAAAAGTCGAAAAATAATGAGTGTTTCTCCCTACTCCATCACGCGTCAGCGCAAAATCAGCGCCACCAGTTCAATCTCCACCTTGGCGTCCCTTGGCAAACGCGCCGCCTGAACGGTCGAGCGGGCCGGCCGATGTTCGCCAAACGCCTCCGCATAGACTTCGTTGATCACGTTAAAATCGTTTAGATCGGACACAAACACCGTCGCCTTCACAACGTGATCCAGCGATCCACCCGCCGCAGCGAGCACTGCGCGCAGGTTCGCAAACACCTGTTCGGTTTGCGCTCGGACATCCCCAGCCACAAAAACGCCGTCTGGCGTGAGCGGTATCTGTCCGGACGTATAGACAAAATCGCCCGCCCGAACAGCCTGCGCGTATGGACCGATGGCGGCGGGCGCATCCGCCGTGCTAATTGTGTGCAAGTCCTTCATCTGGCACCGACCCCTCTCTAACGTATCCGGAAAAATAACTGCCGGGTTCGATCACAACACGCCGATCGGATTCGTTCACCTGGGACAGCGACAGCAGCGATATGTAATTGGCGACCAGCTTGGCGCCCGGTTCCGCGGTTTCCATGAAAACCCCGGTTCCCACCACAACGGCGTCAAACTCGGCCATCAGTCCTTTCAGCGCCTTCACGGTGCCGCCGGCTTTCATGAAATCGTCGATGATCAGCACCCTGGCGCCCTTGGGCAGCGACCGCTTCGACAGTGACATGGTCTGAATGCGCCGATCCGAGCCGGACACGTAGTTGATGCTGACCGAAGAACCCTCTGTGACCCGGTTGTCACGCCGGGCAATGACAAAGGGGCAGTGGAGATATTGCGCCGTCATGACCGTCAGAGGGATGCCTTTTGTCTCTACCGTAAGCACAACATCGGGCGCGGATGCAGCGAAAATCTTCGCGAACATCCTGCCCGCCATGCGCAGCACCTCAGGCTCCGAAAGCACGTCGCTCATAAACAGATAGCCTCCAGGCAAAATGCGATCGCCGCGGCTGAGACTCTCGATCGCTTTGCCCGCAAAGGAACGCGACCGCTCTTCGGACACATCCACGGCAAACAGCACGCCGCCGGAAGCACCCATTTGCGTGCGCAAAATCCCTTCCCGATCCGCTTCCATCACTGTGCGAATGATGGCAAGATCCTCGCTCAGCGACGATTTTGCCGCCTCCAGGTGATCGGCCATTTCTGTGAGGGACAAAGGTTCGCCCGGATGGTTCATCAGCTTTCGCGTCAACCGCACAATTCGTTCGCTTCTGCGCATCCAGCGCTCCCCCTCCTATTGCGACTATATCACTCGCTGTGAATCTCCCGCAACATGGGAGCGCCGGAAGATCAACAGGTTTGGCAGAGATACACTTCTTTCATCGTCCTGCGCAGCGCGTTGAACACTCTGCGGGCCTGTTGTTCCCGCTCAAACAGGGCAAAGACGGTGGGCCCGCTGCCGGACATGAGCGTCATTCGGGCTCCCAGACGCTCTATCTGAACTTTGAGTTTGGCGATCTCAGGGTACAAACCGACCGTCACTTCTTCCAAAACATTGCCCGCCGCTTTCGCAACCGCTGCCAAATCACCCTGTATGAGCGCCTGTACCATGTTCTGCGCAAGCGGATGAGTATGAATCCGCGTCATATCAAGCGCGGCATAGATCTCGGCGGTGGAGACGGCAAGCGGCGGCTTTGCGAGGACAACCCAGAAAGTCGGATGGACTGCAAGCGACTCCACATTCTCGCCACGGCCGCGCACAACCGCCGTTCCCCCCACCACGCAAAATGGAACATCAGAACCCACCTCCGCGCCGATCGCGCATAGTTCCTCCGTGCTAAGCCGCAGATCCCACAACTGGTTCAGTCCCCGCAACACAGCGGCGGCGTCCGCTGAACCGCCCGCCAAGCCCGCGGCGACCGGAATGCGCTTGTCGATGTCAATGACGACGCCGTCGCGAACGCCGAGCCGCGCGCGCAGAACCTGCGCGGCCCGGTGCGCCAGGTTGCGTTCATCGTGAGGGATATACAACGCGTTGGAACGGACCGAAATCTTTCCGGTTGCAGAGGATTGCAGAGAGATATAATCACAGAAATCGACAGTTTGCATAACCATCTCTACTTCATGGTATCCGTCGCTGCGTTTATGCAATACGTCCAGTGTCATATTGATCTTGGCGCGCGCCTTTTCAAACAGCAAACCTACCGCCCCCAAGACACTATAACACGAAACATACGGCTTTCCTCAGGGATTGCGCCATGATCACG
>JAJYTO010000044.1 GCA_021793015.1 Bacillota bacterium | reverse complement strand
CATGATCAACGACATGGTGCGTGCGTGCGACAGTCCGACGCCTAAGACTGCTGCGCAGGAGTTTCTCTCTTCCCCGGACCGTCCGCTGCGTACAACGGATACGCGCACGATTGCCGAACTGGTGACACTCCTCGAGGAACTCGTGGAAAATGGCCAGTCGACCGCCGATGTTCTGGCAAGGTTGTCGGCAGACGGCGCCAAACACGCGCCTATGGCTGATCAGGCAGGTATTCGCGCGAGTGATGGGGCGAATATGGCAACCGCGGCGGTCATGACGCGGGAGACGTCCGCGCCCGCCGGCGCCGTCGGTGTTGTGGTCGGAATCACAGGCACAGGCGGAGCCGGCAAGAGTTCCCTGACGGATGAATTGGTGCGCCGTTTCCTGCATGATTTTGAAGACAAAACCGTGGGCATCGTGTCGATTGACCCTTCCAAGCAAAAGACTGGGGGAGCCCTGCTCGGCGATCGCATTCGGATGAATTCCATTTATCACACGCGAGCGTTCATGCGCTCGCTTGCCACACGGACCTCGCGCTCGGAACTGTCGCTCGCCGTGCAGGAAGCAATCGCCATTTTGCGGGCGGCGGGATTTGATCTGATCCTCGTTGAGACAAGCGGGATTGGCCAGGGAGACGCCGCGATCGCAGAGATCGCCGACGTCAGTTTGTACGTCATGACGAGCGAATACGGGGCGCCTTCGCAACTTGAGAAGATCGATATGCTCGATTATGCGGATCTCGTCGCGATCAACAAATTTGACCGCAAAGGTTCGCTTGACGCGCTGCGGCACGTGCGCAAGCAATTCCAGAGAAATCACAAACGTTTCGATGATCCTCTTGACGCGATGCCCATTTATGGGACCATTGCGAGTCAGTTTCACGATGTGGGGACAAACGCCCTCTATCAGGCATTGATCGCGCGCATCAACGACAAGAGAGACGCCGGGTGGACAATGCGGGGCGATCTGCCGCAAGGACTTCCGGAAAAACCGGCGATCATTCCGCCCGATCGCGTCCATTATCTGCTGGATGTCGTGCAAACCGTCCGGCGGTACCACAGTTTTGTGGAGCAGCAGGCTCTTTTGGCGCAGCGGTGGTACCAGATGGAGGGAGCGCTCGCCGCCCTGCAGGAGCAGGGAGACAGGGGACCAGAGGTCGCCGAAGCGCTGTCCGCCCTTCTGGACGGCGTCAAAGACGAGATGAATCCGGAAGCGCGCGAATTGCTGGAAGGGTTTCCGGATCTCGTGGATCGCTACACGCAACCCGAACTGATTTCGCGCGTTCGGGATCGGGAACTGCGGACGCCGCTCTATGTACGATCGCTGTCGGGTCTCAATATCCCCAAGGTCGCGATGCCTCGCCTGCACGATTATGGGGACGTCTTGCGCTATCTGATGCTGGAGAACGTTCCTGGCGAATTTCCTTTCACAGCGGGGGTGTTTCCGCTCAAACGCACCGAAGAGGAGCCGCGCCGGCAGTTCGCAGGAGAAGGAACGCCGGAGCGGACCAATCGGCGGTTTCACTATCTGTCCAAAGGCGACAGCGCCAAGCGTCTTTCCACAGCGTTTGACAGTGTGACACTATACGGTGAAGACCCCGATTATCGGCCGGACATCTACGGGAAGATTGGAGAGAGCGGTGTATCCATATGCACTCTGGATGATATGGAGGCGCTCTATGCGGGTTTTGACCTGGTCAATCCCGCCACATCGGTCTCGATGACGATTAACGGTCCTGCGCCGATCATTCTCGCCCTGTTTCTGAATACGGCGATCAACCAGCAGTTGCGTCTGGCGGAGGCCGGGAGCGACAGCCCATTGTCGCCGGAAACACGCGGCGAGATTGCGGAGCGGACCCTGCAAGTCGTGCGCGGCACGGTGCAGGCGGACATTCTCAAGGAGGACCAGGGCCAAAACACGTGCATCTTCTCCACGGAGTTTGCTTTGCGTATGATGGGCGACATGCAACAATTCTTTATCGAGCACAGGGTCCGCAACTACTATTCCGTTTCCATCAGCGGCTACCATATCGCCGAAGCGGGCGCAAACCCGATTTCGCAACTGGCCTTCACGCTGTCGAATGCGTTCACTTATGTCGAATACTATCTGAGCCGGGGCATGCACATCGACGAGTTTGCGCCCAATCTTTCCTTCTTCTTTAGCAACGGGATGGATCCGGAGTATGCGGTGATGGGCAGGGTGGCGCGCCGCATCTGGGCGATTGCGATGAAACATCTGTACGGCGCGGGCGACCGCAGTCAAAAATTGAAGTACCACATTCAAACCTCCGGACGTTCCCTGCATGCTCAGGAGGTGGATTTCAACGACATTCGGACGACGCTTCAGGCCTTGCTCGCCATTTACGACAATTGCAACTCTCTGCACACAAACGCTTATGACGAGGCTGTCACAACGCCCACAGAGGATTCGGTGCGCAGGGCCATGGCGATCCAGATGATCATCAATCGCGAGTTCGGGCTGGCGAAAAACGAGAATCCTCTGCAAGGCGCCTACATTGCCGAGGAACTCACGAGGTTGGTGGAGCAGGCCGTTCTTGATGAGTTTTTGCGCATCCACGATCGCGGCGGTGTGCTTGGCGCCATGGAGACACAGTACCAGCGAAGCAAAATCCAGGAAGAGTCACTTTATTATGAGACGTTAAAGCATTCCGGAGAACTGCCCATTATCGGGGTGAACACGTATCTCAACCCGCAAACTGCGGACGGCGGTCACCAGGCGCCGCCGCTGGAGCTGGCCCGCGCAACCATCGAGGAAAAGGAGCAGCAGATTCAGAGGCTCCGCCGTTTTCAGGAAGAGCATCGGCAGGATGCCGGAACCGCGTTGCGACGATTGCAGGAGGCAGCGCAGAGCGGAGGCAATATTTTCGCCGAACTCATGGAGACTGTCAAGGTGGCCAGTTTAGGGCAGATCACAGCGGCGCTCTATCAGGTTGGCGGACAGTACCGCCGCAACATGTGATACAATACCAGATGATGATAGGAACCTTAGGGGGAATATGTTTCGTATGCAATTGTGGCAAACTCTGATTTTTGCCCTGGTTCAGGGAATCACGGAACTCTTCCCGATCAGCAGCGTGGGGCACGGCGTACTGTTGCCCTATCTCCTGCATTGGCCCAACATCCAGGCTAACCCTGCCTTCCTGCCGTTTATTGTCATGCTCCATGTCGGCACGGCAGTCGCTTTACTCGTCTTTTTCCTGATCGACTGGCTGGTTTTTTTAAAGGCTGTGTTCGCTTCAGGAAAGGCGGCCCGAACGATTGGCTCCATGGCGGCCCGCAAGCAGTTCTGGCTGCTGGTGGTCGCAACGCTGCCGGCGGTGGTCATTGGGGGCTTGGGCGTCAAGAAGTTTGCCGCCCTGTTTGCCACACCGCGAGTGGCCATGGTCTTCCTGATCGTCAATGGCGTCATCCTCATTCTGGGAGACCGCCTGCTCCGTAGAAATGGCAATAAGGACCCCCAGGACCTGACGTTTGGACAGGCGATTGTGGTTGGCCTGCTGCAGTCTCTGGCGCTCATCCCCGGCTTCTCAAGGTCTGCCATGACCATGATCGGCGGGCTTATGTACGGATTGCGCTATGAGGCGGCGGCACGGTTCAGTTTTCTCCTCGCCACTCCCATCATCCTGGGGGCGGCTGTCCTTGAACTGCCAAAACTGCACCATGCGCCGCATGGCATGCTTCCGATGGCGCTCATCGGCGGGCTGGCCGCCGGCGTCGCCGCGTATTTGAGCACTTGGTTTCTGATGCGGTATTTCAAGACGCATGAGGTCAAGGCGTTGCGGCCCTTTGGCTTCTACTGCGTGGTCGTCGGTTTGGGTACGCTCGTGTATAGTTTTATTGTCTGATTGTTTTGCCGGTCGGATAAAAAACCGTTTCGAACGCACTATGGTAATGCGCGCACTCCGCGCTCATTACCATAGTGCGTCTTTTTTGCAGGCAAAGGAGGGGAGCCATGCGCGAGCGGATGCGCATCGATACGTTAGCGGCATGTCCTCGGAACCATGGCCCGGGTCATTCAGAAGACCGGCCTGATCGGTTCCATGACGGCGGCCGTCTTCTCCTGGCCATGGGAACGTTGTTTATGGCCGCCTTGGCGTTATCGGGCACGTTTGTCAATGTGTATATCTGGAAAGCAGAACACTCCTATATCGACATTGGACTGTTCAACCTGGTGACGTTTGGCGCCTTGCCTCTGGCGTTTCTGTGCAGCGGATTCCTCGCGTCGAGATTGGGGGAAGTGTGGATTCTTCGCGCCGGCGTCGCGTCCTTGGCAATTTTCTTCACGATCCTGTTCCTGCTTGGGGAACGCGGCGTCAACCACGTGCTCTGGCTTGGCGCGTTCTTTGGCATCGGTCAGGGACTCTACTGGTTCGCGTTTCACGTTCTGACGTTTGACTTGACGAGCACCGACAACCGGGGGCGTTTCAACGGACTCGGGGGACTGTTTGGATCGTTGGTCGGCATGACGGGGCCCTATGTTGCGGGCTATTTGATCGTTCATGCGCGGCGCCTCTCCGGGTATCACGTCATCTTTGCATTGTCGCTGCTGCTGTTTGGCGTTCTGCTCGCGCTGTCGTTTCGCCTTCGCCATCGCGGCGGGCAACATGCGCTGCGTCTGCGGGAAGGATTCCGTTTTCGGGCGGATCCAGACTGGCGGAGGCTGTGGATCGGAACGGTTGTGTTTGGACTCCGGGAAGGGGTGTTTTCGTTTTTCATCGGTCTGTTGGTGTTCTTCGTCGCCCGCGATGAAGAAGATCTCGGACAATACGGACTATGGACCGGACTCATCTCCCTTGGCGCGTTCTTTCTGGCCGGAAGGGTTGTGCGCAATGCCCTTGTGAGCATGCGGTTGATGGGAGCGGCGGCATTCCTGATGGGGGCGGCGGCGCTCGTCTTGTTATTGCCTGTCAAGCGCTGGACATTGCTGCTGTTTGGCGGCGCAACCGCGTTTGCATTGCCATTTTTCGTTGTTCCCTTTGGCACGATGATCATGAATGAAATCGACGAATCGGCCGCGTCGGCAAGACATCGGGCGGAACACTTGATCAGCAGGGAACTCGCGTTGGGCGTTGGACGGATCGGCAGCGTTCTGATATTCTTGGGAGTGGCAAGGCATCTTGGTTCGCCAAGTTCATTTGTGGGGATGATCGTCTGTCTGGCGTTTGCGCACACGATCGCATATATGCTGATCTACAAGGTGACGTTCAAGCGCAGACAAGCGGCCGGTTGAAGGAAATGGCCGACGGCTCCACAAAAGGCAGGGGTCTGAACTCTGCAACGGATTGTCTGCAGGTTGCCGAACCCCTTTTTCATAAGCGCCTCTTATGGGGTGAGCCACTACTTTCTAAAGAAGTCCCGGTTCTTTTCAATGAAAGATTTTTCATCGTCAGGAACAAAATCTTCTTGGAAAATGGCCGATACTGGGCATACAGCCTCACAGGCTCCGCAATCGATGCAGGTGTCTGGATCGATATAATACTGATCCTCGCCTTCATGGATGGCGTCTACCGGACAGGTCTCCACGCAGTCTGCCGCCTTTTCGTCGATGCAAGGCGAGACAATGACGAACGTCACGCTAACCCACTCCTCTGTTGAATTGTGTACTGTCATATCATATAATACGTGCTCCGTGAATTTCAACCGTCAATTCAGATTTACATGAATACAGTTTTGCAAGAATAATAGAAACACATTGTCATTGGCTTGTCTGGAGCCTGTAAATGGTTGACACAGTACTCGAAGCTGTTGTCGTTATAAATAATGGATCAAAGTCCGCGGATTAGTTCACAAAATATTTGACAAACTAGGGCGGGAGCAGCCATGGAGAAACAGATTCTCATTTTGGGAGCGGGTTATGCGGGCTTGGTGTGTGCGTTGCAGGCCAGAAAACATCTGACAAAAGCGGACGCCTCGATTACGCTTGTCAACAAGCACGATTATCATCAACTGATCACGCTGCTGCATGAATCGGCTGTCGGCGCGCGGAGCGACCGATCATTGCGGGTGCCGTTCCACAGGGTGTTGCGCAACAGGGATGTAGCCATCCACAAGGCAACCGTCACCCGCATCGAACCTGACCGAAAGCGCGTGATTCTTGAAAACGGCGGTGTACTCTCCTACGATTTGCTGGTGGTTGCGCTCGGCAGCGAGACGGAGTACTTTGACATTCCGGGTTTGAAGGAACATGCTTTCACTTTAAGAGGTTGTTCAAAAAGGGGTCAGAACTCCCCGGCGCATTGCCGCGTCAGCGCCAAGAATGCTCCCTCACGTACCAAAAACGTACGCTCGGTCCGCATTCTTGGCTCGCTTCCTTGCACTGCGCGGGTCTTACCTGACCCCTTTTTGAACAGGCTCTTTAAAATCCCTCAATCAGGCAAGGCTGTTGCGCACGCATCTCAAATCCCGCTTTGCTCGCTATCCGCTCGAACGCAGACCGGAATTGCTGCGCTTCGTCGTGGGCGGCCGTGCTTTGATCCTGAACGAAGAAGGGCGTCCATTTCCGCCCACGGCCCAACTGGCGTGGCCGACGGGAGGCGCGTGGCCTATATGTTGAAGGATGCCAGCCAATATCGCTATCTGGTCAACATCGGCGCAGTGTTTGGCAACAAATGATTAAGATTTCATTATCTTACTTGCGGAGTGGGGGGCGAGGGATTACACTAGGGTCGATGTAGTGTGCAGGCACTGACAACTCAGAGGCGCTGGCGGAAGGAATTATGCATGTGACATACCCGGGAAGGGAAGTGTGTCCGTGTTTCAATGTCCGATCTGTGGTGAGCTGATGGAAGCCCTCACAAACTACCACTGTACGAGTCGCCATCACATGTCGCGCAAGGAACTGGTGTATCAGCATGGGATGCCAAAGTACGTGTCGCCCGCGATGAGACGCGAGGTGCAGCAGTGGATTCGCGCGTCGCAGGTGATCACAAGTCTGGATTACGAGGTTGCGCAAGCGGCGGTGCGGAGCCAGATGCGCAGGAGTTGAAGTGAAATCTATAGGGGTGGCCCCCGGCGAGCTTCCGGGGGCTTCAGTCATTTTGTATGCTTTGCCAAGGCGTACATATACTAAAATGGCTGTATACTAAATGGATGTGCATGGTCGATGCGGATCATGTGCGCCGTGGTCGAACCTGGATTGGGGCGGAGTTTCCCGACGGGCGAGGCATGGGCGAGAGTGGAGGCCGACAGGCGTGGCAGACGGGACAACGGATTGGGTGCATGAAGATTTGGGCAGCGTGCAGGTTCATGTGTTGCCGACAAAAAAATATAAGATGATTTCCGTATTGGCGCAACTTGAGCGACCTTTGCAAAGGGAGTGGGCGACAGTGACGGCGCTGTTGCCGCAAGTGCTGTTGCGCGGCACTGAGCAGCACGATACGCAGGCAAAATTGATGCGCGCGTTTGATGATCTGTACGGCGCTCGCGTCGGAGCCAGGGTGAACAAGCACGGCGACCTGCAAACGGTTGAGTTCACGATGCAGGCGCCGCATGAGGCGCTTATCGAGGGCGCGGGCCATCTGTTTGCCGATGCGATTCGACTTTTTGCGCAAACCATTATGACGCCCAAACTGGAAAATGGAGCATTTCGGGAGGCCTACGTCGAAGGGGAAAAAACGTTGCTTCAACAACGCATCGAGAATCTGGTGAATGACAAGGTCTCGTACGCCTCAGAACGCTGCGTGCAGGAGATGTGCCAGGGGGAACCGTTTGGATTGTCGCGGCTCGGGTATGTGGAGGACATTGCGAAGATTACCGCCTCCTCGCTGTATGACGCCTATCAGAGACTTCTGCAGGAGTCGCTTCTGCATATCTATGTCGTGGGACCGGTGGATCCGGCGGATGTTGTGCCTGTCTTGCGACAGGAACTGGGTGCGGACGCAACGGCCCGAGACGGGCGAGGGCCGTCCGCCGCCGCTTCCGCTGACGCACCCGACCGAGCGGACGCAGCGCTGCGCCCGCCGGGTGAGCAACGGATCATCGTCGAGCGTCTCGACGTGAATCAGGGGAAACTGAACATGGGCCTGCGCACAGGATCCTCTTACGCTGCGGACGATTATTCCGCCTTGATCGTGTATAACGGCATCCTGGGAGGGTTTCCGCACTCGAAACTGTTTGCCAATGTGAGAGAGAAAGCGAGCCTTGCCTACTATGCGTCCAGCCGCCTGGAGGGGCTCAAGGGGCTCCTGTTCATTCAATCCGGCATTCAGATCAGCGACTATGAGCGGGCGTACGGGATCATTGGGGAACAGTTGGAAGCGCTCGCCGACGGGGAGATCACGGACGACGAGTTGGCATTCACGCAAAAAGGGCTCGTCAACCAATATCTGCAATCTGATGATCAACCGTTCAACGGCGCTGTCATGCAGATGTACAAACGCTTTACGGGACGCGGCCGCTCTGTGCAGCAAATGATTGACGAGGTCCGCGGCGTGACAAAGGAGGACGTTGTTGCCATGGCGCAAACCGTCAAAGTGGACACGGTGTATTTTTTGCGAGACAGGGGGATGTGAGCGCATGCGAGAAACGCGGTATGAACGGCTTCAGGAAACCGTCTTTCACGAGCGGCTGGAAAACGGTCTGCGGGTGTACATAATGCCGAAACACGGGTACCGTCAGACATACGCCAGTTTTACGACACGCTACGGGTCCATCGACAGTGAGTTCACAGAACCGGAGGGGCAGACCCGCCGCCGCGTGCCTGACGGAATCGCGCACTTTCTGGAGCACAAGATGTTTGAGGAAGAGCACGGCGACGTGTTCATGGATTTCGCCAAAACCGGCGCGCAGGCAAACGCCTTTACGACCTTCGACAGCACAACGTATCTGTTCTCCTGCACGACGGCGCTGGAGGACAACCTGGATATTCTGCTGAACTTTGTCCAACATCCTTATTTTACGGACGAAAACGTGGAGAAGGAAAAGGGGATTATCGGACAGGAAATAAAAATGTACGAGGACAATCCGAATTGGCGCGTCTATTTTCAGTTATTGCAGGCGTTTTATGGCGCCTATCCGGCCGCCGTCGACATCGCGGGAACCACACATTCCATCGCCGCCATTACCAAAGAGGACCTGTACCATTGTTACCGGACATTCTACCATCCCTCCAACATGATTCTGGTTGTGGTCGGCGATGTGGATCCGGAGTCTGTCGTGCAGGTGGTCAGGTCCAACCAGGAGAGCAAGTCCTATGAGCCGCAGGCGGCCATCCAGCGCTTTTATCCACCCTTGCCGGAGTATCCGGGCAAGAATTTGGCGGAGAGTCGGTTGGCCATCGCGCAGCCGAGGGTGCTGTTCGGGTTTAAGGAGCGTCGGGTCGACAGTGATCCGGAGCGCCGACAGCGGCGGGAAGCGGCGATGGAATTATGGCTTGACGCGTTGCTTGGACACAGTTCTGATCTCTACCAGGCGTTGATCGACGACGGGCTCACGGATCAGGGATTCAGCACCGAATATGAACTGACAAGGCTGTATGGCCACTCGGTGTTCGGAGGCAATTCAAAACAGCCCAGGGAACTGATCGACCGGGTCAGGGGCGCGTTGCGGGAGTTTGCGCGAACGGGAGTTTCTGAAACGGATTTTGAACGATCCAAACGCAAGGCGATAGGAAGATTCCTGTCTCTGCTTGATTCGCCGCAAGGCATCGCCAACGTGTTTACCGCGCAAAAACTCCGGGATATGGACATTCTGGCTGCGCTTGACGCTTTGACGCAACTGGATCTGGACGATCTCAACGCCGTATTGCGCGAGCACATCGACGACACCCAGTTCGCCGCATCCATCGTGTGGCCTGAAGAATCAAAGGCGGGCGCGGACATTGATTGAGATCACACTGCTGCCCGAAGACAGCGGCAAGAAACTGCACCGCTATCTGCGCCAGGCGTTGCCCGGATTGCCGCTCAGCGGCGTGTACAAGATGATCCGCGTCGGTCGCGTCAAGGTAAATGGGAAAAAAGGGAAAGTGGATACCCTGTTGCAACCCGGCGACAGCCTGTCGCTCTATATGCATCAGGATGAATACGCAGAGTTGGCAAAGAGCAAACCGAAATTCAAGGGCATGAGAAGCGATATCGACATTGTCCATGAGGATCAGCATATACTCGTCGTCAACAAGCCGGTGGACTTGTTGACGCACCCTGACTCGTCCGAACACAAAGATACTCTGATCAACCGGGCGCTTTCCCATCTGTACCGGAGCGGCGAGATCGCCGACGGGCGGTCGTTTCTGCCGGCCACGGTCAATCGGCTGGACCGGAACACGTCAGGGATCGTTCTGATCGGCAAGGATGCGGATACCCTGCGCACGCTGTCGGAGGCCATCCGAGAGCGGCGCGTCGAGAAAACGTATCTGGCGATTGTATGGGGGAAACTCATCGGGGACGGCGCTGTGGACAAACCGCTGCTGCGCGAGGAACGAACGAATCGCACAGTGGGGGTGCAGGGCGAAACCCCGGATGGCCGCACTGCGCTCACACGTTATCGCGCCCTGGGGTCGGGCGCTGGCTTCACGCTGGTGGAGATCACCCTGATCAGTGGACGTACGCACCAGATTCGGGCTCATATGCAGGCGATTGGGCATCCTTTGCTCGGCGACGTCAAATACGGGGGGAAACCGGCGTTTGACGTGACGTATCAGATGCTGCACGCCTATAGGGTGAAATTGCCGGACGGTCGCGTGTTCACGGCTGATCCGCCGGCTGATTTCCTTCGCGTGCTGGCGCAGACAGGACTGCGACGCTTTATGCGGGAGCGCGCGGCGAGCCGGATCAGGGGATAGACATCCATGGCGCTTCGCGCCGCCATCAGCAGGATGGAAATACGCCTGAGGCGATTTTCCGGGATAGCCAAGCGCCTTGCGTCACATGCCGACGAGTTCCCGCACGATGACGCTGGCCAGCAACAGACCGGCCACGGGAGGCACGAACGCGATGCTGGCGGGAGGATGGGTTGCCTTGCGCGGCAGATCCGGGTCGTCTGACGCCACGGTCCTGCGGACATCCTCGCGCGGCGGTCGCGGTTCTTCGAGTGAACAGACCACGGTCAGGCCGTTTACAATGCCGTACTTTCGCAACTCGCGGCGGATCACGCGGGCGATGGGGTCAACGGCAGTTTCTGAGATATCCATGACGCGAAACTGCGTCGGGTCAATCTTGTTGGCCGCGCCCATGCTGGACACGATGGGGATGTTGCGCGCCTTGCACTGGCGGATCAGGTGAATCTTCGCGCTGACGGTGTCAATGGCGTCAGCCACGTAATCCAGACGGTTGGAGAAAATATCGTCGGCTGTATCTTCCAGAAAAAACATACGTTTCGTCTCCACCACGCACTCGGGATTGATGGCCGCGACGCGTTCCGCCATCACATCCACCTTCGGGCGGCCCACGGTGTCGGTGAGCGCCGGAATCTGCCGGTTGATATTGGTGATATCGACGACATCCTTATCGACCAAAAGCAGGCGTCCAATGCCGGAACGGGCCAGCGCTTCGACCGTATACGAGCCCACTCCCCCCATGCCAAGCACAGCCACGGCCGCGCGTCGAAGTATGTCGAGGCCTTCCGGACCAATCACCAGTTCCGTGCGAGAAAAGCGATGCAGCACCGAATCATCTCCCACTTGTGGCATAGTGTACAATGGTCGTATTATACGCTAGTGTCCACCAATATTGCACGGCAGCGAAGTGCATTGGTCCAATTTGGCGATGGTCGAAGTCACGAGGTGAACTGGTGTGTCTGACGATGTATGTGCAGTGCGCGGCCGCAAGCTGCCGCTCGGAGGGGCGCGGCGCGACGCCTTCCCGGCGCTCGCCAAAGGAGCTGCCGCGGCCGTTGCGCTTTTGGCGAGCGCCTCAGAGGCGGTCCGTTATGCAGCCGGACAGGCCCTGTCTGTCGATGACGGCATGACTGTCATTGGGCTTTGATCCCATGACACGCATGCGGGCGCAAGCAGCCCTGTGGATCGGACGGCTGGTCATGGCAGTGCTGCGTCTGGCGGGCCGACGGGGCACGAGCCTGCCAGGACTGATCGCATCCAGAGTCAGCCCCGAGCTGCTGTTTCGGCTTCTGGACCAACTGGAACAATGTGTTGTGGTCACTGGCACCAATGGAAAAACGACGACGAGCGCCCTTCTGTACAGCATGCTGGAGGACGATCGCCGCCCGTGGCTGACGAACCGGGGCGGGGCCAATCTTTTGCAGGGATTGCTCGCCGCCCTGCTGCCCCATGTCGATCGCTATGGACGGCTTCGCGTGCGCAGGGCTGTGCTCGAGGTGGACGAGGCCACCTTGCCGCTGATGACGGCCCATTATCATCCAACGCTGATCGTTGTGACCAATGTGGTTCGGGATCAGTTGGACCGCTATGGAGAGGTGGACGGCGCACTGGAGATGCTGCGGTCGGGTTTGCTCTATCCCGGCACGACGCTGCTCGCCAATGCGGATGATCCTCTGGCCGCATCGCTGGGACGGGAGCGCGAACTGACCTACTACTATGGCATGGAAGAGTGCCCCATGGACGAAGAGCCGCGCAATGAGGTGCGAGACGGCGCCTTCTGTCTCTTGTGCGGCCAGGAATTGCGGTATGAGCGGTACATTTACGGGCAGTTGGGCTATTACTCCTGCGATCGCGGCCATTTTGACAGGCCAGAGCCGCATTTTGGAGGCAGGACAGACGGGGTGTCCGCAGTGACCGTGCGAGAGCGCGGGGCGAATGAACGAGGGGAAGAGTTTCCGGTCCAGGCTGGAGTGCTTGGACTCTATAACGACTACAATGTTTTGGCGGCTGCCGCTGCGGCCCGCCTCCTGGGACGCTCGCCGCGCCAGATTCAGGAGGGAGCCAAACACTATGAGGCGCCGCTCGGCCGTATGCAGATGTTTCCCGGTTCCCCGGAACGCATTTTGGCGCTGATCAAGAATCCCACCGGAGCCAACAGCGTGTTGCGCGCGCTGGAAGCCGATGAGCGCGACAAGGCGGTGTGTTTTGCGATCAATGACGCAGATGCGGACGGCCGGGACGTTTCGTGGCTTTGGGATATTGATCTGGAATGGTTTGTTTCAGCGGCGCTGTGCCAGCACTACATCTGCGCTGGTACGAGGGCTCTCGATATGGCTGTGCGTCTGGCGTATGCGGGCGTGGACAGAGGGCGCATCCGGATAGCGGCGGAGCTTTCGGACTTGGTGAGCATGACTGCGGAACTGGATGTCCCTGTATATGTGCTGTCCACGTACACAGCGCTGCATCCGCTGGGAGAACACCTGCGGAGCGACGGACCGGGACTGGGGCGGAGGATCCGAACGTGACAGAGGGAACCACGGCAGAGAGAACGGTGACGCTGGCGCATCTGTTTCCGGAACTGTTGAATCTTTACGCGGATCAAGGCAACGTTGCGGTGTTGCGCCGACGGGCGCAGGCGCGGGGCTGGACGCTCAGGGCAGTGCCTGTAAAGTTGGGATCGCCGATGGATTTCGCTTCCGCGGACATGGTCTTGCTCGGCGGGGGATCCGATCGGGAGCAGCAGATCGTGGGCAGGGAACTGGCGGCCTACCGCGAGGATTTTGCCGCCGCTATCGAGGCGGGCTTGCCGGTACTCGCGGTGTGCGGGGGATATCAACTGCTGGGACGGTATTATGAGTTGCAAAGCGGGGAGCGCGTCGCGGGACTGGGGCTGCTCGATGTCGCGACCAAGGCGGACAAAGGACGGCTGATCGGCAATATCGCCATCGAATGGACTTCCGGGGAAGGCGCGCCGGACGTCAGGACGATTGTGGGCTTTGAAAATCACGCCGGCAGGACATACCATGACTATGCCCCGCTGGGAAGGGTTTTGAAGGGACACGGCAACAATGGGCGTGATCACCAAGAAGGGCTCCAGTACAAGGGAGTCGTCGGCACGTATATTCACGGTCCGCTGCTGCCAAAGAATCCGCACCTCGCCGATCATCTGCTTGCGCGCGCGCTGGCGTTCAAAGGCTGCCGCGAACCGCTTTGCGCGCTCGACGATGCGCTGGAATGGAGTGCGCATCACGCCGTGCTGGAGATGCTTGGCGTGAAATCCTGAGCGCTTTGGGGGCGGCGCCGGGCGTGTGGCCGATTTTCTTTGTCCCACTGCGGTCCTATGGCCGGGTGCGCGCGTGCTGTTCGTAATAGAGCAGGCCTTTTGCGTCCAGTTCGATATCCACGCCCAGGTCAGCGATGTCCAGCGGCTCTACGTGTCCGTTTTCGCGCAGCCAGGCGGCGATGCGCTGCTCGAGGGCGGCGGCCAATTGTTCCCATGTGGTGTCTGCGGAGTACGCGTTGTCCGCCAGGAGGGTAAACATGCGCACGCCTTCCAGGGTGCCCGCGAACGCCGTTTCTGCGGGCGAGGGGCCGAAATGCGTGTGATACACCACAGAAGGGGCGAGCGCGCGCAACTTGTCCACCGTCTTTTCCACGGCCTTCGGATCAAAATCGGAAGGGCTGGTTGAGGGCAGGACAAATTCAAAGGGCCAGCCGGTAAATTCGGCGACATAGCGAACGCCGAGGGCGTCGCCGGAAAATACGGCCGACAAAACCGGATCGTGCATGCTGAAGTGGTGTTTGGCGTGACCGGGCGTATCGTAAAATGTGACGACGCGGTCGCCGAAATCAAGGGTGTCGCCGTCCTCGCGAATCAGCACCTGACGCTCTGGAACGGGTAAAATCTGGCCGAAGAAGCGTTCCAGGTCGTCTCCGTATACGGCCTTGGCCCCCGCTATCAGCTTCGTTGGATCAATCAGGTGGCGCGCGGCTCGCGGATGGGCCACAAAGGTGGCCTGCGGAGCGACGCCAGCCAGCACGCCGGCGCCGCCGGCGTGATCAAGATGGACATGGGTGACAACAACATAATCCAGATCCGCAGGCGTCAGACCAAGCGTTTTCAGTGCAGCGACCAGATAGGGATGACAGGGAGTGGACCCCGTTTCCACAAGGACCTTGCGGGCGCCTGTGTACACATAGGCGGAGGATCTTCCGCGCAAGCCCTGCTCAAACAGATCGAACATGAAGAGATTCTCACTCAATTTCCTGACAGCAGCCATCTGACTTGTTCCCCCATCCGACATGCGTATTGGCTAACGGCTCCTGGTGGTCGTCGCGTCCACACCCCTGGCGCGAGATTTCAAACCGCGTCCGTCCCTGCGGCGCACCCTGTCAAAGTTGACGGAATCGATCTGCGCTTTTGACGGAGCCCCCTGCGGCGCCGGACTCTCCACCGTATATCTCGACAGGGATAAGAGCATGCCCGCCGCACACAGTTTCATGACCAGAGCAGTGCCTCCGTAGCTGATGAACGGCAACGGTATGCCGGTGATCGGCATCAGCCCCGTCACGGCGCCCACGTTGATCAACACGCCCAAGCCTATCATACTCGACAGGCCAATCGCCAGCAACGAAGCGAATCGGTTCGTGAGATGCTGGCTGATGTGGATGCCCCGCCAGATGAGGAGCGCAAATAATCCCAGAACGGCGGCCGCGCCCACAAATCCGAGCTCCTCGACGATGATGGCAAAGATAAAATCCTCATGGGGAATCGGCAGGTAGAGAAACGGTTCGATCCCGCGACCCAGTCCCTGTCCGAAGAGGCCGCCGTGATAAATGGCAATGAGGGACTGCTGAATCTGGTATCCGCCGAGGTTCGTATATTTGGGGGACCAGGGATGCAGGAAAACCTTGAGTCTGATATTGCGATACGACTCAAACAGGGCGAACGCGGCGATCATGGGCGTCAGCACGGCGCCGACGGCCGCAATATGCAGTTTGCGGATTCCTGCGGCAAACATCACCGTCAGACCTGACAAGAGCAGCAACATGCCCGTGCCCATGTCCGGTTCCAGAACGATGAGGATAAACTGCGTTCCGACCATCAGGAGGGGCGGAAGCACCCCCCGCTTGAAGAGTTGGGCTCTGTTTCCGTTTTTATCGTATATGTACGCCATGTATATCAGGATCGCGACAAGCGCGATTTCACTCGGCTGGAATTTGAGCGCAGGCGGTCCGATCCAGCGCCTGACATTGGCCGCCTTATGGCCGATGCCGGGAATGAGAACCAGGATCAGCGAAATCAGGGCTCCGAGCGAGATCCACTTTGCCCAGCGATGAATGCGGGTGTATGGTATGTTCATGAAGATGAACATGACGATGAGCCCGAGAAGCGCGTAGATCAACTGGCGTTCAAAATAGTAGGCGGCTGTTGCTCTTGTCACCTGAATGGCCCACACCATGCTGGCCGAAAATACCATGACCACGCCAAAAACGACCAAACTCAGCACCGTATACAGGAGTATGAAATCGGGTTTGTGTTTGCGCATCATGCAACCTCCGTTGACATGATACATTCGCGGTCATGCTCCCCACCTCCTGCTTGACGGCGAATGTTTGCAAATAGTTTTCGCGCGCGTTCTGTCCCCGCGTGCGTGTCAGAGCCATATTGGCGACCTGGGATCAATAAGATAGACTGTCATGCTGCTGCGCAGCACCAACAACCGGGAAAAATATACGCCTGCGGCGATATTTCGGGATAGGAATACGCGAGACAAGCCTTGACAAGAGGGTGGCCACGCCGTCTCATCAAGGAATGCCCCAGTGGATGGACGATGCAGGCGCGGCAGAAGCGGCGGCGCGTCGGTCAAGCGGGCGGGGAAGGGACTACCAGAGGGCCATGGCGCCGAGCCCCAGGGCGGTCACGGCCACGATGGCGGTCAGCGGCAAGGCCAACGCAGCGGCCGGATAGTAGACATGTTCAAACGTTGCGGGAGCCGCCTCGTCCAGTGTCGTCAAATCCCCGGTTTCAGAGGATTCCGCCGTGGCGAGACGATATCCGTGCAATATCAGGTGCGTGTTCGAGACGCTGTGCAGGTGCCCGTGATAGACGCCCGTCGTACAGTGCACAAGTACTGGATGGCCCACATAGAGATGCCAGTGTGTGCGGGGAATCGTCATGAGTATCCACCTCCTCACCAGCCAGCATATGCGGCGGCGCGGCCCGTTGACGGGGCGCGCGCGGAAGAGGGCGAAAATGCCGCGGTTCGGGCGCTTCCCGGGAAATAGTGCGGACGAAGGAGGTGAACAACATCGGAGGCGGACACATTGTGCATCTGATTCACCACTATGGGTACATTGGTTTGACGGGCATCCTTGTGCTGGGCATCGTCGGTCTTCCCCTTCCCGACGAGACGATCCTGACGGCCGTCGGATATTTTGTGTATCGCGGCGATCTGGCGTATTTTCCGGCGTTATTGGCCGGAGCTGCAGGAGGGGCGATCGGCATCACGCTCAGCTATCTCGTCGGCGCATTGCTCGGTCGGCCGCTGGTGCTCCGTTTCGGCCGCTATCTGCATATCACTGACAAAAGCCTCCTGCGGGTGGAAACGTATCTGGAACGCTATGGATCGCTCACACTGTTTGGAGGCTTTTTTATTCCGGGCGTTCGACATGTAACGGCGATCGTGGCCGGGTTGGGCGGGATGACATGGGCCCGTTTCGCGCTGGCCGCCTACGCGGGCGTCTGTGTGTGGGTCACGGTGTTCATCACTCTGGGTCGCTTTGCGGGGCCGCAGATCACGCGCGTGACAGACGGTCTGCCGATGCACGAAGTATTTTCCCTGCTTGGCGTCAGCCTTTTCCTGTTGCTGTGTTCGCTCATTGGATGGGCGGCATGGCGGCGTCGCCATAAATCTTGAGACATTGCGCAAATGGGCTGCTCGTGAGATGATGTTCTACAGAACGTTTTTTGCTTGGAGGCAGCGGTGTGGAATCGATAGTGAAACGCAATATCCGCGATCTGGATTACCCCCTGATAGTTGTCATGCTTTGCATCTCCGTCATCAGTTGTGTCGCCGTCTATACATCAACATACGGAAAGGCCAATCCCGCCACGGGAAACGCGCTTTTGGGAATTCCGCCGCACATTCTTCTCCGTCAGGTTGTGTGGGAGATCCTTGGTTATACCGTTATGTTCGTCATGATGATGGTGGATTATAAGACGCTGTCCAAGTGGCGCTGGTGGATTTACGGCGTATGTCTTTTTTTTCTAGCGGCAGTCTTCGGCTTTCATACGGTCAACGGCGCGCACAGTTGGATCTCATTGCCGGCGGGGCTCAGTTTTCAACCGTCCGAACTCATGAAACCGGCATTGATCATCTGGACGGCCGATTATATGGCGCGGATGAATGAAAAGGAGTATCCTGATTATTCTATCAGGGGCCTCCTTCCCATTTTCGGAGTATTCGCCGTGCCGTTTGTGCTGACCCTGAAGGAACCGGCTTTGGGTCAGTCGCTCGTCATGCTTGCCATACTCTATTCGATGCTGCTCGTCTACGTCCAGAAGAAGCACCTGCGGCTTATGGTCGGCGGATCCGCCGCATTGCTGGTGGTGTTTGTTCTGGCGATTGGACCGTTCTCTCATCAAACCGTCGTTGTGCTTGAGCATCAACACATCCTGCACTCGTATCAGACAAATCGTCTGATCTCTTTTCTCAAACCGGGGTCAAGTCCAACGGGCGCGGGCTATCAGGTGCTGGAAGCAGAGATTGCCGTGGGATCCGGGGGAGTCTTCGGTTCCGGTTTGTTGCATGGCACGCAGACGACGGGAAGCTGGATCCCCTTTCAGTGGACAGACTTTATATTTTCCGCCATCGCGGAACAGTTGGGCTTCGTCGGTTCGAGTGTTTTGATCATGCTCTTTCTGGTCATGCTGTATCGCATGGTCAAAGTGGCGACAACGGCCCTGGACGATTTTGGCGCCTATCTCGTGGCCGGTTCAGTGGGTCTCTTTGCTTTTCAAATCTTTGAGAACATCGGCATGAATCTGGTCATCAGTCCCGCCACAGGCATTACGTTGCCGTTTGTCAGTTATGGGGGTTCTTCCCTGATTGTCAACTTTCTCAGTATTGGCATTGTGTTGAGCATCTCCTTGCGCAGACGCACTCTGCGGTTTGATTGATTTCGTATCCGACAGCGTCAGCTATCCTAACATTTTGGATTGACGATCGCTCCATTAGTGGCGTATACTGATGTCGATAGGTCTATTTTACAGTTAGGAGATGGTAGTTTGACGCCGTCCGACATATTAGCTCTCATTAAAGAAAAAAACATTCAAATGGTCGATTTTCGCATCGTCGACATGCCGGGCAGACAGCATCATGTCACCATACCTGCCGTTGAAATTGACGAAGACAATCTGGTGAATGGCATTGCGTTCGACGGGTCGAGCATCCAGGGATTTCGGGGCATTGAAGAGAGTGACATGGTGATGCGCCCGGATCTGTCCACAGCATACGTCGATGCGTTCACGGCGGTTCCGACTCTTGATCTGGTTTGTGACGTATATGAGCCGGGCGGGACGCGGTACAATCGGGATCCACGGTATATTGCGCAAAAGGCGGAGGCGTTCCTGCAGAAGACAGGCGTCGGCACTGCGGCCTATTTTGGACCTGAATTGGAGTTCTTTGTGTTTGACGATGTGCGGTATGCATCGGAGCAAAGCGGCGCCTTTTACCATGTCGATTCGGAAGAGGCAAACTGGAATACCGGCAAGGAGACAGGAAGCAATCTTGGTTATAAGGTGAAGAACAAGGGCGGGTATTTTCCGGTCCAGCCGACGGACAGTCAGCATGATCTGCGTACAGAGATCGTTATGGAGTTGATGAATGCAGGCATCCGCGTGGAACGGCATCACCACGAAGTGGCGTCAGCCGGACAGGCCGAGATCAACTTTCGCTTCAACACGCTGACAACCGTCTCCGACACTGTTTTGTTATACAAGTACATCGTGCGCAATGTCGCGAAGCGCTATGGCAAAGTGGCGACGTTTATGCCGAAACCGGTGTATGGCGACAACGGGTCAGGCATGCATGTCCACCAGAGCATTTTCAATGGCGACAAGCCGCTGTTTTTTGAGGAAGGCGCATACGGCAATATGAGCAAGACGGCGTTGCACTATATCGGAGGCATCCTGCATCATGCGCCGGCGCTCCTGGCGTTTGCCACGCCGAGCACCAATTCGTTCAAACGATTGGTGCCGGGGTTTGAGGCGCCGGTTAATCTGGTGTTCTCAAAAGGCAATCGCAGCGCGGCTGTGCGTGTTCCGATCGCGGCAGTCTCGCCGAAATCGGCGCGTGTGGAGTTTCGTACGCCGGATGGAACGGCGAACCCGTACCTCGCGTTTGCGGCGATGCTGCTCGCCGGCCTCGATGGGATTAAAAAGGGCATTGATCCCACGCATCATGGGTATGGACCTGTCGACAAGAACATTTACGAGTTGTCTGCAGACGAGAAATCCGAGATCCGCAGTGTACCCGGTTCATTGGAAGAAGTGCTTGCGGCGTTGCAGGAAGATCACGAATTCCTCCTTGAAGGCGGAGTATTCGACGAGGATTTCATCGATGCCTGGCTTTCCTTCAAACGCACCACAGAAGTGCGGCCGTTGGCGGTGCGGCCCCACCCCTATGAGTTTCAGATGTACTTTGACATGTAGCTTGTAGTTCCGCTGAATCTGCCCGCTCTCTCTGTGTGGTCGGCAACGCAAGGACGCCGCGTCCAACCGGATGCGACGTCTTTGCGTCGTCGGCTGTGGTAGACTGAGATCAAAATCCCGCTCGGGGAGGAGTCATGTATTGTGCCCGTCGCGAGTTGTGCGAAGCGCTGTTTGAGCAGGGGCACAATATATGACTCCGACCGGCAGGAACCACCGTATTTTCAGAACAGACGACAGCGCGATGGGGATGGTGATGATTTATGAAACTGGGGGCCAACGTTTCAGTGGCCAAGACAGGACTCTTGCGAGCGGTGGAAGAATCGATCTCGTATGACGCGGACACCTATATGATCTACACGCGCAGCAATCGCGGCGGGCCGGCCCGACCCATTGAACAGTTCAATCGCGACGAGGCGCTGCGCATGATGGGCGACCATGGGTTGGCGGACCCTGTCGTCCACCTGTCGTATCTGGTGAATCTGGCCAGCCAGAAGGACGACACCTTTGAATATGGTGTGAATGTGCTGACCGAAGAGATAAAACGCGTCGAATACCTCGGTTTTCGGTATATTGTCATGCATCCGGGAAGT
>JAJYTO010000287.1 GCA_021793015.1 Bacillota bacterium | reverse complement strand
GCCGCCCGCAGAAAAGGTGATCCGCAGTGTTCGAGCACATCGAGACAGCGCAGCGGCACGTCGCCATAGATGAGTTTTTCGTTTTCATGCAACAGCACCACGTGGGCGTCCTGGGCGCGCTCTGTCAACTCTTGCATGCGCTCCAGCACACCCGAGCGGTATTTCGCGGCCCTCTCCGCCTGCGGGATAAAGAACGAAAATACTCGAATATACGAAGCGTCAAAGCGCTGTGCGATCTCCAGCGCGCGCGAAAACTCGCGCAGGTGCGGACCCCATTCATCCGTAATCAGGATCTTCCCGATCGGGGATCCGATGGCCGACACGCGAATTCCTCGCTCTCTCATGCTGTGCTGCGCACGAGCCAACTCTCCGTCCGTCAACCGCAGCACGTTTTTACCCCAGGCCCCGCGAAACTCCAGATGATGAATGTCCTCCTCAAGAAGAACGTCCAACTGCTCCTCCAGGTCCTCCGAAATTTCGTCCGCAAACGCGGTCAATGTCATCATGCCCGTCATTCCCTTCCTTACAACGGCAGATGAACTTCTCTGCCCGTTCGCGCTGACTCGTAGATGCCGAGAATGATCGCCAATGGTTTTTTGCCCTCCGCACCGTTGACCAGCGGTTCACGGTCCTCGCGGATCGCCTGAATCATGTCGATGAACTGTGCTGCATGACCACCTCCAGAGACCGCAGACGGATCAGCCGCCGCACTTCCGACTTCGCCTACTGTCGTCGCCTTATTGACAGCGGCCTGGTCGCCGTAACTCGAACCGCCTGTCGCCTCCTGTGAGCGTACATAGAGATGTGTCAAGCGATCGCCGTCGATCACGGCCGTTCCGGATTCGCCGAACACTTCGACGCGCGCCGACAAACCCGGATAGGCGAGGGTCGTGCCAACGATCGTTCCGATTCCCCCGCCTCGAAAGCGGAGCACCGCAACGGCGGCATCCTCCACTTCAATGCGCTCATGGTTGAACGTTCCTGCATGGGCATAAATCCTCTCCACGGGTCCCATCAGGTGCTGGAGCAGATCAATCGTGTGAATCGACTGATTCATGAGCGCGCCGCCCCCGTCAAGCTTCCATGTGCCGCGCCAGTCGCCGCTGTCGTAATAGGCTTGCGAGCGATACCAATGGACGGTTGCCTCGCCAAGAAGCATCTTCCCAAAACGCCCTTCGTCTATGTGCCGCTTCACCGCGATGGTCGAGGGATCAAACCGGTGCTGCGAAACGACACACAGCTTTACGCCGTTCTCCCGGCAGACCGCAATCATAGCGTTGGCCTTCTCCAGCGTGACTTCGATCGGTTTTTCCACGATCACATGTTTGCCGGCGCGCGCGGCGCGCATGGCGACGTCGCCGTGCGCGCCGCTTGGTGTTGCAACCGTCACCACATCGATATCTTCGCGCTGCAAGACCTCCTCCAGGTTCGAATACCCCGGCACTCCGTACCGCCGTGCGAACGCCTGAGCCCGCTCCGGCGCCTCATCGACCACAGCGGCCAGGTACGCGCCCTCGCACGACACCGCCTGATCCGCGTGTGTCCGCCCGATAACCCCGCACCCTACCACGGCAAAACCAACCTCATCTTTCATGTTTGAATGCCCTCCCTGTGCACATACTTCTCTCCACTTTCAACTTTTCCCGCTCATCATCCTTTGACCGCGCCGCTCGTCAGACCTCCAAGGCCACTTCTTCCAACTCGATTGGAATCGCAGCGAAATACGACAACAACAACCAGCATGCAAATGGAAGTGCGAATGCCAGGTATGTCAGCACCACCGTCTAATCTTCCGGTGAGTGAGTTGATCCAAAAAACCGTCAATTCCCATGCCGGCGGCGCCAACAACCGCCTTGTTGTCGTCATATTCCAACATCAGTAATGTGAGATCTTTAATGATGGGCAGGGAGCAGTGGGTTTGCACGACGGTCTCAATGATCGGCATGATCCACTTTGCCCCGATCGCTATCTCATTGCCGATCAGGACGGCATGAGGGTTAAAAGCGCTCACTATACTTGCCACCCCGACGCCGAGGTAAAATCCGATGTAGTTGAGACCTTCGATTGCCCAAGTCTCTCCGCGTGCAGCTGCGTCAACAACGGTAACCAGAATATCCGGACGATAGGCGGCGGGGTCTTCACCGATGTGCCGTGCTGTCTGCCGATACAGCGCTTTTAGAGAGCCATACATCTCCCAACAACCCTGACCTCCGCACCGACACGACAACCCATGCGGTTCGACGACCATATGTCCGAATTCGCCCGCAAAACCAAATGCTCCTCGTTGCAGTTGCCCGTTCATCACCACCCCTCCGCCAATGCCCGTGGACACGCTGACGTACACGAAGTGCTCATAATGACGCCCTGCACCGAATAGTTTTTCGCCAACAGCGGAAACATTGGCCGCATTGTCCACGAAAACCGGGATATGAAACCGCATCTCCAGCCACTGCTTCAGAGACACAGAACTGAGCCCCATGTTCGGAGTCTGCACGATCACGCCGGCCTGAAAATCAACGAGTCCTGGTACACCGATACCCAGCGCCACTATGGAGGAAAACGGAATCCCGACGCGGCGCACACCATCCTCGATGATGATCGCTATCCTGTCGAGCGTGGAACTCGCACCCTCATCGCCAAGCGGCTCGCGTGTCTGCCAAACGATGGTTCCTTCCAGATCGGTAATCACCATGCGCACGCTTCTGACGTTTAACAACAACCCGATCACATAAGCGCTGTCAGCCACGAAGGACAAGAGAACAGGTTTTCTGCCCGCCGCAGCCACTCCCGATCCCGTTTCGGCTACCACCCCCTGCCGGAGAAAGTCTGTTACGAATCCTGAAACTGTCGCCTTATTAAGTCCACTGATCCGCGACAGTTGCGATCGAGAGATGGGATAGCGGGTCCGAATAAAGTCGAGAACCGCGCGCCTATTGCTCGCTTTGAAGTTTTCCGTCACTGGTATGCCCCTCGGCATCGTACTGAGCCCCTTTATACCCGGCAAATAAACGGCTGAGTTGGGTTCGTTTGTTTGAACGATAGCAAGAATGCACACACTGGTCAAAGGCTTGTTACCGAAACGACGTGTATATTTAATAGGCAAATCCCCTTAAATAGTCGGTTTTCTCGCTCGTAGCCTCAGTATCATTTGTTTAGACTCCAACCAAATAGAACGTGGAAGAATCTTCTTTCGCATGATAGATCTCTCGCTCCACAGGGTCTGTGTGCAAGAATCCATTCCAGGTTGCGATGCGGAACAAAAATATGCTGGATGCTCGTTGTGGCATGACGTTTGCTTCCTATCATGTAACGACGATGGTACGATATAGGGGCACTGATGGACTGATACAAGCAAGGGAGGCGTTGCAATGGCATCTCTATCCGGAAAATCGCCGTAGGCGCATTTTCTTCCCGGTGTCCTGCTGATGATCGTCGGAATGATCATGCTCCCCTCGGTTCGCGACCTCCT
>JAJYTO010000286.1 GCA_021793015.1 Bacillota bacterium | reverse complement strand
GTCTTCGCGGCTCTGTCGAACAGAATCCATTTTTGCCTGCAAAATCGCAATCTCGTCAGCCGTCGCAAATTCCCGCCAGACGGCCTCCGTTGCATTCTCCCACAATTCCGGCCGCAGGTTGCGCACGAATCGTTTCAATAGATGGTGCTCTTCCTGGGTCAATGCGGACAAGTCGATCTTTCCCTTCACCGCTGAATCCATCTTGTTCACTTGATCCGCCAGACTCTTGAATCCCACGCCGGCAGCGCCATCGACATAAAATTCGCACGCGGCCAGCCCATGAACGCCCTGTCCGGCCACGGCCCGTCTCAGAGTCAGCCAGATCACAACATACCGCTTCGGGTTTGGCACCTCATCGCGGTCGCTCACAAAGCGAATATTCTTTTCCACTCGCGATTTCCCGTGAATGGCCCCGTTATCAAGCGTAAGATCCCCATCTTCCACGATCAACGCAGATAGATTCTGCAATCCGTCCGGTGCGTTGTGTCTGTTCGCGCCAGTGAGGCTCAACTGTTCCATCGCGTTCTTCCTTTCACTCGTCCCTGCTCTCATTGTACTTAGAAACCGTGATTTCACAAGAGGTTGTCCGAAAAGGATCGAAAACTCCGCGTTCTTGGGGTTCGGCTTGCGCCAGACAGGCATCACAAATCAGACTCTGCATGAATTTTTCATGCGCTGGGAAAAATGACGGCAAGCAGGCAAAGCCAGGGGTCCGGCTCTGCCGATCGTCCTGATTTTCGGAGGTGCCATGAATCTTGCCACACATCGCAAAGCTGTCCAGCATGGTCGTTGTCTGCACCCTCTTGTGTCAATTGCCGGACAGCGGAAGTTCCGGCAACGCTCACGCCCAGATATACACCATCGGGGCGACCGGATTTCCCAGTTCCATCCGGGTGGCCATTCGGGAAAATAATGCGTCCGGCGAACCCGACCCGCGAGGGCGTATCATTTACGTGTCAAATGTCAATTTTGACCAATATTGCCGCGATGTTCTGCCTAACGAATGGTTCTCGAACTGGCCGCTTGCGTCTCTGGAGTCAGGGGCCATCGCCGTGAAGATGTTCGCCTGGTATCATCATCTTCATCCGGTAACAATTGATAATTTTACGTTTGATGTGGACAACACGATCAATTTCCAGACCTACCGTGCACAGTCCGATCAACCCAGTACGGATCAAGCCTACTATGCAACCCGAAACCTGGCGTATGTGAAGCCAAACAAGGAGATTTTTGAACTGAACTATCGGGCTGGATACGAAAACAGTCCAAACTGGCAATATCGCAACGCCCAAAAGATGTCCCAATGGGGCTCTCAGTATCTGGCCCTGCAGGGGCGCACACCGCTCCAGATCCTGGAGTTCTATTACACCGGACGTATGCTCCTTACAATCCCGGGTGTAGGAAGGGGATGAAGTCCATGCCGTCTGTTCACACTCTGGGCGTCCAGCGCATGGCCGCAATCGCATGCGCATTCGCATTCCTGGTCCTGTGGCCAACGAACGCTCTGGCCAGCACAGATCCACTCGTGACTGCGGAGACGCAGATGATACACACGCTGAAGTCTGCGGCTGCAAAACTACAAACGGACACAGACGGGAGGCAGGTGAACGCTGGCAAACCCCCGGCGAAAACCACCAGCCCCGCACCCCAACCGGGAGCCGTCGGCGGCAGTTACGATCCCGGCGTCACCGGCAAAGGGTACGGCAATCTGCGTGTGAAAGTCATCGACGGGAGAACGCAAAAACCGCTCGAAGGCGCGGAAGTCGTGGTGATGGAAACGGAGAAGAGGTACCGGACTGACGCAAACGGATTAACCCCCTGGATTCAGGGTCCTGTGATCCGGAGCGCCCGATTCCGTTTTCTGGTCAATGAATTGCACGGACAGTTGAACCTCATCTCCTACAAAAATGGCTACCGCGATTCGATCCATATGGGCGTCCGGGTGAACGAAGGCGGAGTGACAAAGACGACGGTCTGGCAATATCAGATCACTGGCGAGGACAGACGCGTCGAACCGGTTTTGTACATAGAACCCTATCATCGTCTCTGGCTGATTCAATTGGCTGATCGCTTCCGCAGACCATCACAGATTGGCGAAGGGTACGAACGTCCCTGACCGCTCCCGGTCGCTCCGGAACAGCCGGAAACAGCCGCGAATAGGACGGGAACCTTGACAGGCGCCGCTCTCCGGTATCGGAAGGCGGTTTTTTTTGATAGTATTAAACCATCATATGCATCGGACAAGGAGGACCGCAAGGTGGCAAAGTCACAATCATACCGTTGTCTCGCCTATCTAGCGGTCCTTGCCTGCACCACCGCCTCCCTGGCAGGGTGCGGCAGCATCACCGCCCTTCCGTCCGCGCATGCGCACGCCAAGAGCAAAAGCCCTGCGCATGCGGTGCAGCGCCAAGCGGTAAAGCCGCTGTTCCACCCCGTGTCGCTGCCGTTCACTCTACGGTCGAACGGGGGCGCGAGCGCAGGAACGCCTGAGCCTATCCAACTGCGTAACGCGTTTGAAACGACAACCAACATCATCACTGTCGACGGCTCCCGCTATACACTCATCCTGAAAACGGGAAACGTTCTCCTGTATGCGCCGACTCCCCACGGCATCGTGTGGACTGTCGTTCCGGCCAACGCGCGCGCTCCCGAAGACGTGGGCGGATTCTACGGCAAGATCTATCTGACGCCCTACAGTTCCCAGCCATTGCTGCGCCGCCCCTTCTCTCTAGTTGCGACGGCGCAGGTTATCTATAAGTCGCCAGTCTATAAGGCAGGCAAGAACCGATTTGAATCACGCCTGCAATTGTACCAGTTTGGGGAGGGCGCTCTCTTTTCCCAAACTCAGCCACTGGGAACGGCGCCGCGCACAACTCGTTACATGGCGGTTCCCTTCACCTCTGCACCTGTCACCCTCCTCTCCACAACCGCCAATTCCGGGCCGCCGATACTGCTGGGTCCATTTGGAGGCGGCGTCCTGTATGCGGCGACTTCAGCGGACAAGGGGCAGTTCAGCGCACGCACCATCATTTACAATGACTTTTCAAGCGGGAAAAAGATCACTTTAACGCCTAAATATTCACAGTTCACGGCTGTCGCGCAAAATGGCAACGCTCTCATTGTGTCGGGATCGCAAACGCTTTTGATCGCCCCGGACGGCCGCGTTATACAGAGCCTCACTCCCGCCAACCCTGGCGTGCTGGGCGCACAGCGCATCCTGCACGACACCGCCCTGCCCTATCTGTACCTGCCGGCTCTTGACCTGGCCCCGCGTGCTGGACAGACCGCGAGAGGCACACTGCAAACGATCTCTCTGGACCAATACCGGATCAATCTGATTGGCAAATCGGGACGCCTTATCTGCCAAGTCACCGTTGCAGCGCAAAAGAAACAGAAACCCGTTTCTGAGGACGCACAGGGAAAACCACATGCAAATGCGCCGGGCGGGCCCTTCGCGCTCACCCTCTCAAACTATGCAGACCAGCCGA
>JAJYTO010000285.1 GCA_021793015.1 Bacillota bacterium | reverse complement strand
CCATCTCTTCAGCCAACTGATCGACGAACCTGTCGAACAGGCGCTGCGGCTCGACGCCGCTTGCGTCGTCGTCAATCTTCTGCAGTTGCCCGAGCAGCCTGAGTTGTATCATCAATGCGTGGACAACGTATGTCGATTGAAAACCGCCTGTGACCGGTATGGCATGCCCCTGATGGTGGAACCGCTTGTGATGCAGGCGAATGCGGCAAGCGGCGGCTACATGGTGGACGGGGACATCGACAAAATCCTGCCTCTGGTGCGGCAGGCGGCGGAACTCGGCGCGGACATCATCAAAGCCGATCCCTGCGACCATGTCGAAGACTACCATCTCGTCGTCCAGGCGGCCGGCGGCAGACCGGTGTTGCCTCGCGGCGGCGGACGGGCCTCCGACGGGGAGATTCTCGCCCGCACGCACGCGCTTTTGCGACAAGGAGCCTCCGGGATCGTCTATGGGAGGAACGTGATCCAGCATGCCCATCCGGATCGCATGACCCAGGCATTCATGGCGCTCATTCATCACGATGCAGACGTTTCGCAGGCCATGTCGATCGTACAGGGAGAGTGAGTCATATGGGGAATCGGGATATTCGTTTTGGCGTCATCGGGTGCGGCTTGATGGGCCGCGAGTTTGCCAGCGCGGCGGCGCGGTGGCTGCATCTGGAGGGAATCGACGTACGGCCTCGCATCGTGGCTGTCTGCGACACCAACAAGGCGGCCACGGAGTGGTTTGTGCAACATGTTCCCGATGTCCGGCTGGCTGTTCAGGACTATCACGAGTTGCTGGCGGATCCGGAGATTGACGCGATCTACTGCGCCGTTCCGCACAACCTGCACGAATCGCTGTACACGGATATCATCCGCGCGGGCAAACATCTGCTGGGCGAGAAGCCGTTCGGGATCGACCAGAAGGCCAACCGCGCCATTCTGGCGGCGGCCGCGCAGCGACCCGACGTCGTGGTGCGCTGTTCCTCTGAGTTTCCCTTCTTTCCCGGCGCCTATCAGATCGGCAAGTGGATCAGCGAGGGCGTGTTCGGCCAGATCATTGAGGTGGAGGCGGGGTTCTGGCACAGCAGCGACCTGAACCCCAACAAGCCGATCAACTGGAAGCGGCGGATCGCCACAAACGGAGAGTATGGCTGCATGGGAGACCTGGGGCTGCACGTCCTGCACCTGCCGCTTCGCTTCGGATGGGCGCCGCGCTCGGTGCGCGCATTGCTGAAGAAGGTGGTAACCGAACGCCCGGACGGCAAGGGCGGCATGGTTCCCTGCGAGACATGGGACAATGCGGTGCTGGCGTGCGACGTGCAGACGGACGACCAGGCGTTCCCGATGGTGCTGTCCACGAAACGCGTCGCGCCCGGACACGCAAATACATGGTTCATCCGCATAACGGGAACGGAATTTTCGGCGGAATTCAGCACGAAGAATCCGAAACAGGTCGCGTATCTGCCCTATACGCCCGGGGGCGATCAGGCGTGGCGCATTCTGGACGCGCCGTATGAGTCCGCGTACCGGACGATCACGGGCGGCATCTTTGAGTTTGGCTTTTCGGACTCGATTCTGCAGATGTGGGCGGCGTTCTGCGATGAAGTGGCGCACGGGCCGGACATGACGCAGCCGCTTCGCTGCGTCACTTTGGAGGAGTCCGCCGTCAGCCACGCGGTCTTCACGGCGGCTTTGGAATCACAGCGCACCGGCCAGACGGTGCCCATTGGGTAGACAGGGGGGAAGCAGCGTGCCAGTCACTCCCTTGACGGCAGTTGTGGCGGGACACATCTGTCTGGATATCATTCCGGCGATCTCCCATCGCGGGGGATTCGAACAGGCGTTTGCACCGGGGAGGTTGCTGGAGGTGGGTGCGGCCGCGCTTGCGACCGGAGGCGCGGTGTCCAACACGGGTCTCGCGCTGCACAAACTGGGGATTCCGACGCGGCTGATGGGGAAAGTGGGCGACGACATATTTGGCCGGGCGATCCTCACCATTCTGGAGAGCTATCATCCCACACTGGTCGATCGCATGATCGTGAGCCGTGGGGAAGCCAGTTCCTATTCTGTCGTCATCAGTCCTCCCCATGTGGACCGGATCTTTCTGCACTACCCCGGCGCCAATGACACGTTTGGCGCGGCGGATATCCAGCTCCCCGACCTGAATGACGTCAGCCTGTTTCACTTTGGCTACCCGCCGCTGATGCGCCGTCTGTATGCAGACGGCGGAATCGAACTGGCCGCCATCCTGCGCACGGTCAAGGAACGGCATATCACCACGTCCCTCGACATGGCGAGGCCGGACCCGCAAGCGGACGCGGGGCGGGCGGACTGGCCGACGATTTTGCGGCGCGCGTTGCCGTATGTGGACGTATTTTTGCCGAGCTTTGAAGAGATCCTGTTCATGCTGGACCGGGATCGGTTTGAGGCGTTGAAGCGGGCGTCCGGTGCGGATGAACTGATTCTGCTTGCGGACGGCCCCTTGCTCAGGAATCTGGCGGACCGGCTGCTTTCCTGGGGAGCCAGAGCGGTTGGCATCAAGCTGGGCGATCAGGGGCTTTACTTGCGCACCTCGGCGTCTTCCCGCCGCTGGGATGACATGGGGGCTGGATTTCCGACGGCTGCGGCGGTCGAAGCGTGGCGGGGGCGGGAATTGCTTGCGCCCTGTTTTTTCGTGGAGATGGTGGGTACGACCGGCGCCGGCGACTCGACGGTGGCCGGGTTTTTGGCGGCGCTGCTGCACGGCATGGCGCCGGAAGAAGCGCTTACGCGCGCGGTCGCTGTAGGCGCTTGCAACGTCGAGGCGGCGGACGCCACGAGCGGTGTGCAGTCCTGGGATGCGGTGGAGAAACGGATGAAAACGGGATGGAAACGGCGTTCGGTAACGATGCCACTCTCGGGATGGAATTGGGACGCCCGCCGCGCCGTTTGGGTGGGGCCGGGCGATCAGGGTCGCAGATGAGGGACGTGCGGGCGCTTTGCTGCGCGTAAACGGGGCGGTCACAATCGGGGTCATAGATGAGGAGGCGGTTCTTATGCTGACAACCAGTCAAGTGCAGTGGGCTCGGAAGCAGACGCTTGCGGCGCTCGACCGCGCGCGCATCGTGCTTTCGCCGGAGGAGGGTGCGCAGGTCGAGGTGGCGGACTTCGGACTGGGGGATTTGGAACGCGAGGGTCTTCAGATTGTCACCTATGTAAATACGGACCGGTATTGCGCGAAAGAACTCGTGCTGTTGCCTGGCCAGACCTGCCCACAGCATAAGCATCCCTCCGTCGGCGGCGAACCGGGGAAAATGGAGACGTTCCGCTGCCGCTCGGGAACGGTGTGGCTGTATGTGGAAGGTGAGCCCACAGCGCGGCCCATGGCGCGTGTGCCCGCAGGCAGTGAGAAACAGTATACCGTCTTTTGCGAAATCGAATTGAAACCGGGCGATCAGTACACGATTCCGCCCGATACGCTGCACTGGTTTCAGGCTGGGGCGGATGGCGCGGTGGTGTCGGAGTTCTCCAGCACGAGTCGCGATGAGTCCGATATTTTTACC
>JAJYTO010000043.1 GCA_021793015.1 Bacillota bacterium | reverse complement strand
CACAGATCCGATCTGATCGACGTATGGGAATAAATAGAAACGAATGGGGAGTTCCTGTGATCGACATGGAGTTTAATGACGACCACCGGCGAAGATCCCGCGTGTGGTGGACAATCTTCATCCTGCTGTATGGAATTGCGTCGAATCCGCAGCCCGTGATCTGGCTGTATGTCGCTGTCTACGTGGCATTGGTGTGGATGCCGCTCAACTGGCCGCGAGAACACCTGATCGTCGCGGCGTCCCTGGCGGGTGCTGCAGGGGTTGTTGTGGCCATCAAAGTATTTGACATGCCGTCTGACTCCGCTGCATTAATCGTTCCCTTTTCGGGGTTTTTGGCCGGGTCGCGCATGACGCTGCGCCGTTCCGGGATCGTCGCGGGCGCGCTTTTTGCCGCTGTTCTGTTCGTAACCCACGGATTGACTCCGGCATTGTGGGGCTATGCGCTTCCCAGTGTGGGTATTTTCTTTGGCGTGCGCGGCGCTCGGCTGCGCAGAGAAGCCACGCTCCTCGACAAAGTGCGTTTGCAGGAACTGCAGGTCGCCCACGCCGAGCTTCAGCAGGCGCACGAGGAATTATTGCAGACAACGGTGCTGGCGATGCAATCGGCAGCCATGGCGGAGCGGGCGCATATTGCCCGTGACATTCACGACGGCGTGGGGCACCACCTGACGTCGCTCATCGTGCAGCTGCAGGCGGTAAAACTCATGTTGCCGGACAACCCGGAAGCGGCCGCCTCCCGTCTCCCCGAGATGCTGGCGGTCGCCCGACAGGCAGTGACAGATGTTCGCCATGCCGTTCGCCAATGGGCCGAGGATGATACTCGACTGGGTCTGTCCGCGCTGCGCGGCCTCACTGACCAGGTTGCGAGGAGCGCGGGCATCGCCTGCGAGTTTCGCGAACCTGAGCAAGTCGCACAATGGTCGAAGGAGGCGAGCGTGACTCTCTATCGCATCCTGCAGGAGTCTCTGACCAACGTGCTGCGCCATTCCGGCGCCAAGAACGTCATCGTGGATGTGACAGAGGGGCAGGGATGGATCACGCTGACGGTCTCTGACGACGGGTCATACACGGCTGACACCTCGCTCACTCCGGGGTTTGGACTCAAGCATATGCAGGAGCGTTGTCGCGCAATGGGCGGCGAACTCACATACGGTCCCATAGCACCGCACGGTCTTGCCGTGAATGCGCGTTTGCCGCTTGCAAAGGAGGCAGTGAGTTGAAAGACTCGGAAAGAATTCGCGTCATGCTGGCGGATGATCAGGCCATGATCCGTCATGGACTCAGCTATATCGTGAGTACGCAGGAGGACCTGCGAGTCGTCGGCGAAGCGGGAAACGGCGACGAAGCGGTCGCGATGGCCGCGGACTGTCGGCCCGATGTCATTCTCATGGATATACGCATGCCTGGACGGACTGGCATAGAAGCAACTCGCGCCATTTTGAAAGACAATCCTGACGCAAGGATTGTGCTTCTCACGACATTTGACGTGGACGAGTATGTATTTGACGGAATGCGCGCCGGAGCGGTCGGATATCTTCTTAAAGACGCCGACACGCACGATCTGCTGGACGCGATCCGGGCTGCGCGGCGCGGTGAGGCCATTTACCGCACCAGCGCGGCGTCCCGGGCGCTGGCTCAGGCCATAGCCCACCAGGCCCCCGCTTCGGATGGGCGAATATCGCCGGCATTGCGGTCGCTGGCGGTCGCTGCGAACGAGGCGCTGCTTGAACCGCTGACGGAACGCGAACTCGATGTGTTGCAGCACATGGCTTACGGTAAACGGAATTCAGAGATTGCCGCGCAGCTCTTTGTGTCTGAGGGCACGGTTAAGACCCATGTGCACAATATTTTGCAGAAACTGAGAGCGGAGGATCGGACTCAGGCCGTTGTTTTTGCGATCCGCAACCGTCTGGTCGACTGAACCCAAGTTCTCGCTTGGCCTACCGGGCCCGCTCCTGTCATATATCTGCGGGTGGAGGCGGATCGTCCCCATATCCCCTTGCAGATAGACGCGCGGTTGCTCCGGCAGAGATACAATCAATCCGTGCAGACATGATCTACGTCTGAGAGGAGATGGCTTGTGGACGCTGTCGTAGAAATGACATCCGTCACCAAAGAATTCGGGAGCAAGCAGGCCGTGCGAAACGTTTCGCTGGCCGTCGCCCGTGGAAGCGCCGTTGCTTTGCTGGGGCCAAACGGCGCGGGCAAGACCACCAGCATCGCCATGATGCTGGGTCTCTTGCGTCCCACCCGCGGGCAGGTCAGACTGTTTGGAGGCGATCCCGGTTCAGCCGGCCAGCATGCGCACATGGGCGTCATGCTGCAGAGCGTCAGCGTGCCGGATCGACTGACGGTGGTCGAGACGATCAACCTGTTTCGCGGATTTTATCCCGCTCCCCTGCCCACCGAACGGTTGCTGGCCGCAGCCGGCCTGAAGGAAGAGGGGCGGACGATGGCGCATCGGTTATCGGGCGGGAAAATGAGGCGTCTGCAGTTCGCCCTCGCGATGGCCGGCGACCCGCAAGCGTTGTTTCTCGATGAGCCCACGGTCGGCATGGATGTCACATCGCGGCGCCAGTTCTGGGACGAGTTGCGCGGGTTCATCGCGTCGGGAAAGACACTGCTTCTCACCACTCATGACCTGCAGGAAGCGGATATGGTCGCTGACCGTGTGATCGTCATGAACGAAGGAGCGATTGTCGCGGACGCCCCGCCGGAACGGATCAAAATGGAATTCGGCGGACGCCAGGTATCGTTCGCTGCAGGCGCCGGAGTCGACCTGGCGCAGTTGGACCGCCTTCCCGATGTGCTTGGCGTCCAGACCGCGGGTCGCAAAGTCATGATTCGCACCACGGACTCCGACGCCCTGTTGCGGCGTCTCATCCAGGGAGAATGGGATATCAGCGACATACAGGTCACCGGTGCGGGTCTCGAAGACGCGTTTGTCCGCCTGACCACAGAAATGGGGGAACGCGCATGAAAGCGACATTGTCGCAGTGGAAGGCGGAGTTGTTGCGCACAGGTCGCGACCGCAGATTCTTCTTGCTGACGCTCGGCATGCCGGTAGCGTTTTATCTGATCTTCATCAACCAACAGGGTGGCGACGCGCAGATTGCCGGCACCTTTTGGGGCGAGTATTTCATGGTGTCCATGGCTGCGTTTGGCGTCCTTGGTTCCTCGATCAACACGTTCGGGGTCCGGCTGGCCGCAGAACGCAAGGGCGGTTGGGTGCGTCTTTTGCGCACGACGCCGCTGTCATCGTTTGGCTACGCGCTGGCCAAGACCCTCACGCAACTGACGCTGTCGCTGTTGATCGTCATCGTCGTATTTGCCGTTGCCCATTTCTCGCAGCATGTCGACCTCGCGCCCGCCCGATGGCTGGAGATTGTGGCCTGGCTTTGGCTCGGATCACTGCCGTTCGCGGCGCTCGGCGTGCTGATCGGCATGGCGGGCAATGCGGCTCAGGCGCTCGGCACGCTCGTGTACCTGGCGCTCTCCATGTTGGGAGGACTTTGGACGCCTGTGCAGGCGTTGCCGAAGACCATGCAGGAGGTTGCCAGATGGATGCCCACGTATCACTTTGCCCGGCCCGCATGGAACCTGCTGTCCGGCCACTCCGTGCAGTGGTCGGATGTCGCGATTCTGTTGGCTTACTTCGTGCTCTTCATCTCGCTGGCCGCGCTCGTGCAGCGTCGCGTCGACTCGCGTCCGGAAGGATAAAACAAGGAACTCAAATAGTCCTGAGGGCCACTGTGACTTCGCTGCGATTGTGATAGAGTTGCCGCGCCCCTATGATCTCATACGCATGCCGGAGCCTGTCCAGTGAGAGTGTCACGAGGCGTTCCTGCTGCCGTTTTGGCAGTTTGAGGGTCATGACGCCGATCCCGCCAGGTCGCAGTGAGCGTGCTGCAGTAGTCATCAGGGCGGCCGATTCGCCAACGTCCATTTTCATGTCATTGACGATGATGTCGAATTCGCCCGCGTGGCGCAGATAGACCTGGGCCGTTTCCCGATAGTGCAGCACCAGTTCATCTCTCTGCAGCGGCGGCGCCAGTTCCGCTGGATCGACGGCCGCCACCTGCGCGCCAAAGCTTCTCAGAACCCGCGTCCAGCCGCCTGTCTTATGCAGTTCGTTTAGGGCGATCTGCAGCGATTCCGACGCGGCCGTCACGATGCTGAAGTGTCCGCTCGCCATGCCTGGGTCTTCGGTTCCCACTCGTGTTCCCCTCTCACAATCCCGTTGAATCCCAGTGGTGTGTGAACAACCTCTATAAACGTCGGAGCCGTACGCGGCGGACCGCGTGATCATACCCTTTTTCAAGAATCAATCTGGCCCGCTCCCGCGTAGGCAATATGTTGTCCTTCAGGTTGATCAGATTAATCTCCCGCCACAGTTGAGCCGCCGTCCGCTCAGCCTCTTCGTGCGTCAGGGTCGCGAACCGCCTGAAATAGGAATCGGGATTGCGAAACGCCGTCTGTCGCAACATGTGAAAACGATCGATATACCATCTTTCGATATGACTGGCGTCTGCATCCACATAAATGGAGAAATCGAAGAAATCCGACACGGTGACCTGGGCGCCCGTTCTGTCTCCCCGAGTGGACGCCTGCAATACATTGAGCCCTTCCACAATCACGATGTCAGGGCGATGCACTTCCTGCACCCGGCCAGGAACGATGTCGTACAACAGGTGCGAATACAGCGGCGCCGTGACATGCTCTCGCCCCGATTTCAAGTCAGCCAGAAAGCGAATCAGGCGCCGAACGTCATAGCTCTCCGGGAATCCCTTGCGGTGCAGCAGACGGCGCGCCTTCAGCGTCTCGTTGGAAAACAGAAACCCATCGGTGGTCACCAGCTCAACGCGAGGATGATTGGGCCAACGCGCCAGCAGGGCTTGAATGATGCGCGCGGTCGTGCTCTTGCCCACTGCGACACTGCCGGCCAAGCCGATGATGTAAGGCACACTGACCGATGCGCCGCCAAGGAACGTATGGGTAATTTCGTGAAGATTTTGCGTTCCGGAGACGTATAGGTTTAGGAGACGCGACAGCGGCAGATAGATCTGCGACACTTCGACCAGGGAAACCTCATCATTGAGACCGCGGAGCTTGGTCAATTCTTCTTCAGATAACGGCAAAGGCGTGGACAGGCGCAACTCTGCCCACTCTTCCCGATTCATGATCACATACGGCGAGTACGCTGCGGATTTTGCCTGATTCACTGAATGACTCCTCTTGACTGAACTGAGACGCACCACGCACTGTTCTGACTGCGCGCGAATCCGCGGTCCCTGCGCCGCCGTCGCGAAACGACGCGCCGCCCGCCCGTCGACAGGCGGACGAACATTGCGACTCAGCCCTGCGGACGAGAATTGAGGTCTTGTGTTTCCTGCGCAGCAGGATGGGTAGCCGTTCCCTTGTACACCTGGTAGAAGCGTTCATACTTGCCAGGTTGCACGGCGGGCACAATGCGCTCCTCCGAAGTCTGCTTGTCCGGCCGCGGCGCGCCCTGCCGACTGGCGGGGGAAGATTTGGCCGCAGCGGCCGACCTGTCGCTCCGCTTAACCCCACGGTGACGTTTGCGATGATCCGTGAGCTGCTGTTCGGTTCTGATGTTGGAGCGTTCCCATTCCCGCAGGATGGTGTCCACATAGCGAAAATTATACACGCCTGCCAACACGGACTCGCGAAGAGCCTCGACAATGAGCCATTCTGTGTATCCATCTTCATCAATCCAATGAATCACCTGCTCATATTCGAGCGGTGACAGCAGACGTCCAAATTCCTCTTCAAACCGGGTGAATACAGACAGAGCAGCGTTCTCATTGGCGTGTACGCCGATCATGCGCTCAAACAGCGGACGCAGGCTGAGCCTATGGTTGGCGTGAACCAGCAGGCCCTGGCCAAGGAGGCTTTGCAATATGGCCGCGATTTGATCCTTGGAGATGCTCATCCGCGAGACGAGTTCATCCAGGCTGGGAAAGGAGTGTTCGATCTGCTGATAGGCCGCCGCTTGGAGGACGACCATAGCCTCTTGATCCGTAAGTCCTATGGACTGATACTTTGTAAGAAGTATATACGGGAATGTCACGTAACTCTGTTCAACAGCGTCTATTGCCTGATCCAGCAACCGTTTGCCCAACACCGTTCACCTCCCCTATCAGTATATCATTCTCCTATCCCGAAAAATCGCCGCAGGCGAATTTTCTCCCCGGTTGTTGGTGCTGCACAGCAGCATGGGGGTCTATCCCGGAAAATCACGGTGGTCCGTGCCCGCCGGACGGCTCATGCATGCCGCTGCCGCTCAGACAGCCGCGGCCCTAGGGCCGCTAATACTCGCTGCATCGGCATGCATGACCCGTCCTGATGGGAATCCAGCGTTTCGCACAACTCGCGACGGGCGCAATATATGACTCCTCCCCGAGCAGGCCTTGCATCCGTGAAAAACGTCGCGGCGCCTTTTTCATTCCTTGCATAAACGGGTCAGCGGCGCGCCCATTCGCTGTGGTTACGGATACAGCCGATACAGCAGCCGGGGGAAGGGGATGGTTTCGCGTACGTGTTCCAGACCGCAGATCCAGGCGACGGTTCTCTCCAGTCCGAGTCCAAAGCCGGAGTGCGGCACCGATCCGTATTTGCGCAGATCCAGGTACCACGAATACGCATCCGCGGGCAACTGGTGTTCCTCGAAGCGGGCAAACAGCAGGTCGGCGTCGTCGATCCGCTGGGAACCGCCGATGATTTCACCGTATCCTTCGGGTGCGAGCAGGTCGGCGCACAGAACGACCTCTGGACGGTCCGGATCCGGTTTCATATAGAAGGCTTTCAGCGCTGTGGGATACCGCTCCACGAACACGGGTTGTTCATAGAGGGCGGCGATTTCCGTTTCGTGCGGCGCTCCAAAGTCATCGCCCCACGTAATTTCGTGTCCGTTTCTTTGCAATATGGCCACCGCTTCATCATAGGAAATCCGCGGAAAAGGGGTTGCAATTCTGGCGAGTTTTTCCGTGTCGCGACCCACTGTGCGCAGTTCCTGTTCACAGTGCCTAAGGACGTGCGCTATCACATGCGCAATCAATTCCTCCTGGATCTGCACACTCTCTTCGTGGGTTGTGAACGCCATTTCCGGCTCGATCATCCAGAATTCGATCAGATGTCGACGTGTCTTTGACTTTTCCGCCCTGAATGTCGGACCAAACGAATACACTCTGCCGAAGGCCATGGCGGCCGCTTCCATATATAGTTGTCCGCTCTGCGTCAAGTATGCGTCCTCTTCGAAATACTGGGTATGAAACAGGTTGGTCGTTCCTTCACAGGCGGAGGGCGTCAAAATGGGCGGATCCACCTGGGTGAACTCGCGCGCGTCGAGAAATGCCCGAACGGCGCGGATGATTTCCGCGCGAATTTTCAGGATGGAGCGTTGGCGCGGCGCCCGAATCCACAGATGCCGGTGGTCCATCAAGAAATCGACGCCATGCTCCTTCGGTGTAATCGGATAGTCGTGCGTCGCCTGAACGACCATCAGCGTGGTTGCCTGCATTTCCACTCCGGAATGCGCGCGATCGTCGGCCTTGACGATGCCGGTAATGCGCAGGGAGCTCTCTTGCGTCAATGCGGACGCTTCGGCAAACGTTTCTGCGGAGACTTCCGATCGCACCATGACAGCCTGTACAAACCCGGTCCCGTCGCGTATCTGCAAAAATACTATTTTTCCAGACGATCGTTTGGCGTGAAGCCACCCGTTCACCGCGACCTCATTGCCGATATGTTGTCCAAGATGGCGGACAGACACTGTTTCCAACAACAAATCCCCCCAAGACTTCGCATGAATCCCACAGTTATGTACGACCGTCGGACTAGTCCTATTGTAGAAAGAAAAAATCCGCAATGCAATGCACTGCGAATCGCATTCCGGCCGTTTCCGTGCGCTGTGCGGAGCCTAATTGGCGACTGGTTGCAGGGCGACGGCGCATCCGGAAAGCCATGACCGGAAAGTGTCCCCGTCGATGCTCTCCTGAGACACAACATAATCGGCAAACTCCCTCAGCGCCTCTGCATACGGCGCCAGCACAGCGCGGGTTCTATTTTCAATTTCGCTTAGAATATGGCGCATCTCTTCATCCAGAATCGTTTCCGGCAAGTGTTCCTCGGCGACGATCCCAATGCGGCTGAGACCGCACATCACTTCCGTGCGGGCGATGCGGCTCGCTTGCAGGAAATCGTTTTGCGCGCCTGTCGAGCGATTGTGAAAAATCAACTCCTCCGTAACAGCGCCGCCGAGCGCCACAACGATCTGTTGATCCAACTGTTCTTTGGTGTAGAGGTAGCCGTCCGATTCGGGAATCTGCCGCACAAAGCCCAGCGCGTTGCCCCGCGGCGCGATCGTGATGTGCGATACCGAATGCGGACGCATCACTTCCGACGCGATGGCGTGACCCAGTTCGTGAACCGCGACGCGATACAGTTCATCGGCGGTTGGCAAGCGTCCCGTTTTCTCACCCATCAACACTTTATCCACCGCGTCGCGAAAAAAACTCTGGGTGATGCGCTGCGCATTCTCGCGCAGCGCGATGATCGCGGCTTCATTGGCCAAACTTTCCAGTTGGGCGCCCGAAAACCCGAACGTTTCTCTGGCGATATGTTCAAGATCCACGTCCTCTGCGAGCGGCTTGTCTTTCGTCTGAATCCGCAAAATATGCAAACGACCCTCTTTGTCCGGCAAGTCCACTTTGATTTGCCGATCAAAACGGCCCGGACGCAGGAGCGCGCTGTCGAGAATGTCCGCTCTGTTGGTGGCGGCGATAACGAGAACCATGGGACTCTGTGTGGTTTGCATGCCGTCCATCTCGGTCAGCAACTGGTTCAGCGTCTGATCATACTCCTGATGGCTGTGCGCGCCCCGCTTTCCCCCCACAACGTCGATCTCGTCGATGAATACGATGGCGTTGTTCCTGCCCTCCTTGCGGGCGCTCTGGCGAGCTTTGCGAAACAACTCGCGGACGCGCTGGGCGCCCACACCCACGTACATCTCAACAAACTCGCTGCCGGAGGCTGACACGAAGGTGGAATCCGTGTACGTGGCGGCTGCCTTGGCCATCATGGTTTTGCCCGTTCCGGGCGGACCCGTCAGCAGAATCCCCTTTAGGGGCCGGATTCCCAGCGACCGTATCTTGTCCCGATAACGCAAAAAATCAAGGGCTTCCATCAGTTCTCGTTTTGCGTGGTCCTGTCCGCCAATGTGGTCAAAATGAACAGAGTGTCTGACCGCCGCTTCCTTGGAGCCGGTCGGGGCAACCTGCCGCCGTTCGATCAGTGTATAGATAGCGAATCCGAGTGCGGCCAGCACAAGCAGCGGTAACACGTTGATGCCAATCAAAGCCATAAAAATGGCAATGGCCGCGCCAGCGCCAATCAGCCAATCTCTCACTGTCCATTCACCCCTGACGCCTTGATCGTATAGGGAACAATGCGATACAGATAGTTGCTCTTTTGCGACAACTGGATAAAGATGTCCTGACTGTTCATCGTAACGAGACAAATCATGTGTTTCTTGGTCGCAGCTCGCTCAAGCTGGCTGACCATCGCCACATAATCGCCGTGCGCCATTCCTTCACGCAAAATGGGCTGCATGGCCTCGTAGGCAGTGGCAAGCGCCGGCGTACGGTGGTCTTTCAAAACGATGTTCATCGATCCGCCCAGGCTGTTTGCGACTTCGCTTTCAATCTGTGTATAAGTGGTCTGCAAATCGGGCACCTTGGCAAGAGCGATGGTGACAGTCGGCGATTGCGCGCCCGCTGCCACCTGGACCGACTGAACCGCCGGGATCTTTGCCAACTGCGATTCAAGCGGCTGCACGATTTCGTATGTCCGGTAGATCTGAAGTCCTCCGAACAAGACTGCAAACGTCAGGATCAGGGCGGTTATCGTTGGGAGAATGCGGATCCTTGACAACCGAACCACTCTCCCTCTTGAGATCGATCCCGAAATAAGGATTGTCCGTGCCGGTCGGAATCATATATTGTGCCCCTGCCCGGACAGCGGTAGGATTTTGCTTCGCAAAACTCAAGCATAAAAGTCTGACTGGTGCATTCGAGTCAGTTTGCTTCGCGCGCATCTGGTAGAAGTATATCATGAATTGTCGATTTCTTCAGCCTGCAAAGTCGTCCAGCCGCGCATAATGCTTCCTTAACGAAGTCCGCTACAGAGTCGGCGCGTTGTTCGTTTGAAAGCTGGTCAGCAGTTTTCCCGTGTACATATCCACGTACGCGAACAGAAATCCACCGTCCCGCAGGCGCGCCGTGATCTCCCACACAGCATTGCCGCTGGCGTGTTGGGATACGGGGGCGATGCTGTGTCTGTCTACAAGTCCGGGCACAGCGCTGACGATGGAAGCAATACGCGCGTGCAGACCGTAGACCACGGCCTCGGCCTTCTGTTTCGATACAGTCTGGCTCTGATAGACGATGGTTGCGGAGTTTTGCCGGACAAACGCGTACAACTTTCTGCCAAACGCATTTGTCCCCGTCACAGTGAGGTCCGTAGGCCCGCCAGTATAGATCTGCACCTGCAGGACATGCTCCATGGGGGTATGGTCAAGCGCAAATAACGCCGCCTGCTGTTCGGCCGGATCGACGGAGGTCAGATAGGGCAGGATCCACATCACGGCAAGCGTGACACAGCAGACGATGATGACCGAGATGCTCAGAAGAGGAAGCGTCCATTTTCTGCGCATCAGTCAGTCCTATAGATCGTCACGGTGAACTTGCCCGCTGCAGGAGCTTTCGCGAGACCGAAAATAACGTTCCTGTCTTTCAATGTACGGTTTAAAAAATCGATGAGCACATACAAATCCGCAGTGCCTTCCACTTCTCTGGTCGCGATGACCGCATGTTCCCGATCCATAGCCAATGTTGTCCCCTCACAGCGTGAGTCCCCACTCCTTGAGTGTAACAAGGAGCGACCCGTTTGTAAAATCAAAATGGACGGGCGTGACGCTGACTTTTCCCACTTCCACCGCCCGCACATCCGTGTCGGCGTCGTTGTGCATCTGCAGCACTTCGCCGACCTGCCAGTAATAACTGCGGCCGAGCGGGTCGATCCGGCGTTCATAAGAATTTCGGTATTTGCGGACGCCCGTGCGCGTGATCGCGATGCCGGCGAGTTTCTCGTAGGGGCCTGGCGGCACATTGACGTTCAAATATGTGTCAGGCGGCAGACCATCGCGCCGCGTCACAGCGTCGATCAGGCGTTCCGCGATCTGTGCGCTCGCAGAGAAATCAAATGGCGGTCCTGTCAGGGAGACAGCGATGGCGGAATATCCTTGCAAAACGGCTTCCGCTGCGGCCGCGGCCGTACCGGAATACATGATGTCGAGTCCCAGATTCGCCCCGCTGTTGATTCCGCTGATCACGAGATCCGGCGGTTTCTCACACAGCGCGCCGAGAGCCAGTTTCACGCAATCCGCCGGCGTTCCGTTCACGTGATAGGCTGTAACAGCCGCGTGGCCGAAATTCACCTTGTCCACATGCAATGGTTTATGGAGAGTGATCGCGTGACTGGTTGCGCTCTGCTGGCGATCCGGAGCGACCACCGTGACCTTGAATCTTTTGCTCAGGTGGGTGACCAATGCTTTGATGCCTTTGGCGTATACGCCGTCATCATTTGTGACAAGCAGATGCATGGCCGCAGTTTCCTTTCTGTATTGGCATATCATTCGCCTCATGCTGTCGAATCGCCGGGGCGATACTAACAATGCGTGTTCGAAAAGGGTCGAGGTAAGACGCTTGCAGGGGATTGGTGAAGCCCGGGCAGGCGCGCGCCGTATACATGTACGGTCTATGAGCACGCCTGTCCGGCGCAAGCCGAGCCCCTGCAGCGCGGAGTTCTCGACCCTTTTCGGACAACCTCTGACAGCACGGGAGAGGAGGCGTCGTGATGGCCGATGAGTCATGGACACAACGAAATGAAGCCGACCAGAGGGCGTTGCGGCGGATTCCCGCTTTTGTGACGGCGCAAGAAAAACATTCCCTGATTGCCTGCGCGCCCATTTTATATCGATATGCGTTTGCTGAGGATCATTGATCACGCAAGAGGCGCGTTCCGGGAAATTTCTCCGCGATCGTTTGCGCCTGCGCCACGATCTTTTCCTTGTCGAGGGTGACGAACTGTCGCTTGCGCAGCAAAGGTCGACCCGCCACAAACACGTCTGTGACATCGCCCGCGTGTGAACTGTACACAATGTGCGAGAGCAGACTGTGCCTGGGATAGTAACGGGGCCCAGTGATATCAACAAACTGGAAATCGGCGGGAGCGCCTGCCTGCAACAAGCCCAGGCCCTGATCCAGAAACAGCGTCTGCGCACCGCCTCCGGTGGCGAGCCAAAAAGCCTGGGACGCCGTTACCGCGGTGGCGCTCTGCAGCACTCCTTTGTGCAGCAATGCGCACAGGCGCATCTCTTCGTACAAATCGAGCTTATTGTTGCTGGCGGCTCCATCCGTGCCCAGTCCGACGACGACGCCGCGTTCGAGAAACTTGACAAGCGGCGCGACGCCGCTGCCCAGTTTCAGGTTGCTGCCGGGATTGTGGGCCACATGCACGTTGCCTTCCGCCAACAGCTCAATGTCATGATCCGACACATGTACACAGTGTGCGCCGACAACCGGGAATGCAAACAGACCTTCTCGGTGCAGCAGTTCTGTCGGCGTGAGTCCGTACTGTGCGCGGGACTCGGCGACTTCCAGCGCCGTCTCCGCAATATGAATCTGCAGCGGCACACCGAGACGTTCTGCAAGCGCAAGAATCTGTTTAAGGTATTCCGGCGGGCAGGTGTAGGGCGCATGCGGCGCGAGATTGGTCCGAATCCGGCCTGCGCCCGCCCCCTCAAATTCCCTGACGAATGCTTCCGCCTCAGCGAGCATCTGCGGCGCATTGGGAGCAAGTCCAACCAGGCCGCGTCCGAGCACGGCGCGCATGCCCCCCTCGATCACGGCGGCGGCCACCTGATCCATGTGCATGTACATATCTGTGAACGTCGTTGTTCCGGTTTCGATCATTTCAAGCATCGCCAGTTGTGCGCCGACGCCAATATCTTGCGCGGACAACTGTGCTTCCGCAGGCCAAATGAGATCGTTCAGCCACCGCTCAAGCGGCGTGTCGTCGGCATAGCCGCGCAGGAGAGACATCGCGGCATGGCCATGGGTGTTGATGAATCCCGGAAGCAAGAGACGGCCCGTCCCGTCAATGGTCTCGTCAAACGGCCCGCGCGCCCCGCTGTCGCCCGGGCCGATCGCTTCAATGACAGGTCCGTCCACAATCATGTATCCCCGTTCTGTGACAGCGTCAGACTGCGCATCGATGTACGCGATATCCTTGATCAGCAGTCGCACTCTGCGCGCCCCCGTTCTTCATGTTTATGGTCATAAACCGGACTGTTGGCCGCGCCGGAAGCCGTTTTACATGGTCATGGCAAGCCAAGGGCATTGAAGGACCCCGTCCAAAGGCCGTATGGACTTTCTCCAATACGAACCCTGTCCAGAGGCTAAAGAGAGCCGCCGGCAGCGGTGCGGCAGGCGCATCCGGACTCATCAGGCGGCAGCGCGGCGATCGCGTCAAAAAACAGCTTGCGAAGCACATGGACATTTTTCGCCATCTCATCGAGCACTTCCTGATGGCTGAGCGCCGCGCCCGACATCCCTGCGCAGTAGTTCGTCACCATGGCGACTGTGCTGTAACAGAGGCCGCGTTCCTTGGCCAGCACTGTCTCCGGAATCGAAGTCATCCCTACGACATCGCCGCCCAGTTGCGCAAACATGCGAATCTCGGCTGGCGACTCAAAGCGCGGTCCTTCCGTGCATACATATGTACCGCCGTTTGCGACCGTGATGCCGGCGCGCGCCGCTGTGGCAACCAGGAGGCGGCGCAATCGCGGGCAATAGGGATCCGTCATATCGACATGAGTGACCGGTTCCCCATCTTCGAAGAATGTGAGCGGGCGCCCCCTGGTGAAGTCCAGGAACTGATCGACGGCCACCAGAGCGCCGGGAGCCAGCGCCAGCCGCATGCTGCCAACGGCCGCGGTGGCGAAAATGTGTTTTACGCCCATGTCTGCAAGCGCCTGAATATTGGCTTTGTAATTGACCTGGTGAGGGGGCGTATGATGTCGTTTTCCGTGCCTTGGCAGGAACGCGATCCGTTTCCCCTGGTACTCGCCGACAGTGCAGTTGACCGCACCGTATCTCGTCGTCACTTCTTCCTCGCGCGCGTGTTCAAGCAGTGCCGGGTCGTATACGCCCGTACCGCCAATGATGGCGTAATCGGCGACAGGCAAAGTCATTCCACCCTTTCTGGAACCGTCTCGCACAGAGTGTATCACACCGCGTCAATCATCGGCGATGTAAAAAGCGAGCGACTGCAATTCCGTCGTAAAGTCCGTGTTGCGCAAGTGGACGTCCTTGGGGATCCGCAGGCTGGCGGGCGCAAAATTGAGAATCACGCGAATTTTCGCCTTGACAAGCGCATCGCACACGCTTTGCGCGGCGATGGCCGGGACGGCGATAATGCCAATCTGCATGCGCCGTGTCTCACACACCGCTGCGAGATCATTGACGTGTTCTACAATGAGAGGCCCGATTTTCGTCCCGATTTTCTGCGGATCGCTGTCAAACAGACCATTGATGGTCATCCGTTCACTCTGAAAGCGCGCATAATTGGACAGGGCGATGCCCAGATGGCCCGCCCCGATCAGGGCCACACCGATCTGACGGTCCAGATTGAGGATTTGACGGAGTTTGCGCTCCAGATAGGGAACTTCGTATCCTACCCCCTTTTTGCCAAACTCTCCAAAAGAGGCGAGGTCCTTGCGAATCTGCGCAGGATTGAGATCTAGCCTGTTTCCCATTTCCAGCGATGAGACACGCTCCACCCCCTGCCCGCGAAGCACCTGAATATGGCGCAGATAGATGGGCAAGCGGCGCACCACAGACGGAGATATTTTTGGATCTCGGTTTAGCATGTCCTGACCTCCAACATACAGACATCATGTGCATATTCTCGTTCCTACCGCCGATTCCCTGCCAAGTTCTTCTGAAGCGAGGCGGATTTTCCGGAGACTGCGCCGTACAGCGGGAGAAGCAGGCCATGGCTGCCCGCCAAAATGACAAATGGACGTCCCGAGGTCACCTGATAAACGTCGACCCACAGATCGCGCAGGTGCTCGATCATGGAGTTCAGGGCAGGGTCGACCGCGTGGTTACCCCGATCGTTCAGCACGATGGCCACTTCCGGATCGAGAATGGTGAGCGAACGGACATCCACAACAGGGTAGAGTTTGGACAACTGCAAAATGATCACGTCATGCTCCCGAGGCCAGGCGCCCGTTGTCTGGACGGGAACACGGTAGATCACCCCGACGCTGACATGAGGCGCCTCAATGTGCAGCATGGCGAGAGGTTGTGCGCTGAGATCGACGCGCGGCAGAACGTGGACGCTTACTGTGCAGAGACCGGACACAGTTTCCTTTCTGTCGCGGCGCAACCAGATCTGGCCAGGCCATGTTTCCGGGGAGTTGCGGTGCACAGAGGTCCATGATTCCGGAGCCAGCAGGACGGTTTGAGGACGCAAGCGCCTCTGCAGTGTCTGCGCCAGTCGTGCTCGGCCAGACGGAGACAGTGTCGGAAGATCGTATACGACGACGGCCCGCACGCGTCTCGCGGAAGGCGCGCTCCTGTCTCTCTCCAGCCCCGGGAGCGAGGAAAATGGAAGCGCGATCACCGCTTCATGCGAAGGAGCTTCAACGGTCAGGGATACGTAGGGTTGCGCCTGCGCAATCAACCGTGAGGCTGTCTCAAGCGGTGTGGCGGCGATCACCGAAGAAGAAAGCAGCGTTGCCGTGAGGATCGCCGTTGCCTTGAACGCCATCGCATGGGCCGTCAGCGTTGTGATCGTCTCCCTTTCACCGCAACTTGATCTCTCCTGCGCCCAGTCTGCGCAGCATGCCCCTCCCTGTCTCCAGTCTCTCCAGTTTCCTCCCGATTGTTGTCGGCGGGCGAAAAGAATGCGAGCGCCTGCCCGGAAGTCTCATCGAGCGATCCGACGCAGACCTTTGGACCCGGCAAGGAACGGATGAAGAGCCGTCCGTAGTTGCTCCGGACGATGCGCGTATCCAGAACGAAGACCGTTCCCCTGTCGGACTGCGAACGGATGAGACGGCCAAATCCCTGCGTGAAACGGATGACTGCCTGTGGAACGCTGTAGTCAAAAAAAGGGCTCTTCCCCGCCTTCTCGTACAGTTCGCTGCGGGCTTCCACGACGGGGTGGCCGGGCACGGCAAACGGCAACTTGACGATCACCAGACAACTGAGGTCATCGCCCTGGATATCGATACCCTCCCAGAAACTGTTGACCCCAAAGAGCACGGCCCTCTCTTCCTGCCTGAAGGCTTCGATGAGTCGCGTCTTGCGGTGATCGTGGTACCCTTGCGCAAGCAGTCTGATCCCGCTGTCACGCAGGCGTTGCTGCTCCTGCCGATACACTTGCGACAACATCTGATGGGAGGTAAAGAGAACGAGAGTACGGCCGCTGGCCAGCGTCGCGATGCGCGTGATGGCCAGTCCCGCCGCAACCGTGTAGGCGTCTTTGTCTCTGATGCTCGGCAGATCCGTGGGAACGCACAGCAGTGACTGTCGGCCGTAATCAAATGGCGAAGGTACAATCTCCGCCCGTGCGGCGCCCTCCGCAAGGAACGATCGCATCCCGACGCCGGCGGCGAAAAAATCAAAGGAACCGCCCACCGCAAGCGTCGCTGAAGTCAGGATGACCGATCGCTTGTTGGCAAACAGTTGGCGTTCGAGTGTGTTTGCCACCGACAACGGCGCCAAATGCAGGGAGACACGATCCTTCCCCGCGCTTTTGCGAAGTGCAATCCACCCGACGGCCCGCTCCTCGTCCAGGCGCAGTTGCAGCACATCCGCACACACCTGCAGCGCGTATTCCAGTTCCCTTGCGAAGCCAAATGCGTCTTCGACGCGCGCATGCAGACCGTCGTCGAATTCATCCTGCGTTCCGGACTGCCCGTATTCCTTCGTACAGGACGCCAGCGCCTTCTGCGTTTGGGCAACGTCCATAACCGCCGCCCGCACCGGTCCATACTCGATAGAACGTATCCGCTCCTGTGTCAGACGATATTCGGCCTGAACGCTCGTCACCCTGTTCATAAATTGCCGTACGGCTTGAAACAGCGCCTTTGTCTCCTGCGACGCGCGCACCGCCAGCCGTCCCAATTTGTCCAGGAAGCCCAGCAACATCCCGGCTTCCGGCAAGTCGCCGCTCATTCTGGCGGAGAGCGCCCGCTGCGCTTCGGCGATCAGTCCTCCGCGCGCTCCAAGCAGGCGATCAAGCAGCCGGGCGACATCCTGCTCTGCCACTTCCGCTCCCAGTTGTTTTGTCGCATGGTCTTCAAACTGGTGCGCCTCATCAATGATCAGACGCTCATATCCTGGCAGAACACGATGATCGGCCTGCATGTCCGACAGCACCAGCGAATGGTTTGTCAGCACAAGATCGGCTCCAGACGCCGCCAGGCGCGCGCGAAAATAGAAACAGTCCTTAAAGAACGGGCAGCGCTTGCCGATGCAGGATTCGGTCTCGCTCGCGATCTGCCGCCAGTACTCCTCCTCCTCGCGGGCGAAGGCGACTTCCTCTCGGTCTCCCGTCACGGTTCCGGCCAACCACACCGACACGGCAAGATAAAACGATTGTTCCGGCACAGACAGGACGGGCAGCGACTCCACCCGATCCGCCAGCTTGCGCATGCAGATGTAGTTGTTGCGGCCCTTCTGAACCGCAAATGTGACGCCGTTTTCCATCTGCTCTGACACAACCTTGAGATCCTGCTGTCGCAATTGTTCCTGCAAAGCGATCGTATGCGTCGCAATGACGACGCGTTCCCCCGTCTGCAAGGCGAAGAGGGCGCTCGGCCACAGGTAGGCGAGCGATTTTCCCGTGCCGGTTCCCGCCTCCACGATCAGGTGGGAGTCGGTGGCGAGCGCCTGCGCTACAAGACCGATCATCTGTTCCTGGCCAGGGCGCCGCTCGAAGACTGGGCGGCGATGCAACTGGGGCGCGTTCGCCGGGCGTTCCCCAAAACGTTCGTGGAGCTTTTGCAGGCTGATCTTGGTCAGCGCCTTCCCCCCATCACGCCATGTCTCATCGCGAGCGCTGGCCGCTTTGTCGGCTGCGGGCCCCGGCGCCTTTAGAAAGGCGATCCCGCGCACGACCCGCACGTCGTCGTCCGTCTCCGCATAATGAGCCATCCGGTCAATCGACAGTTGCGTCAACACGTCTTGCAAGGCCCGATCAGGAATGCTCGCGGCAAGTGTCTGGAGCGTGATGAGCGGCAGCGCCTGCAGCCTCTTGAGGAGCGACATGGACAAACATGGCAGGCCACAGCGCGCATCAGGGTGCGGCTCCGGGTGATTTCCCTTGAACACTCCCTGGCGCCGTGCTGCCGACAGATGGGCCTCCACCGCACCCGGATCGTGGCTGGCCAGAGTGGGAAGCGACACGCGGGCGAGCGTCTCGAAGTCCAGCGTCCGCTCCTCGGGAATGGCCAGGTATCCGTACTCCTCGACCAATGCATCCAACATGTCAGTCTTGTCGGCGCGCCGCGCCACCGCGACCGTGTACGCGTCGATGGCCTTTAGACAGCGCGCCCACAGTTCGCCAAAGTCGCCTGCGCTGGGCTGATTGTCTTCACCATGGATCATGTACGAAGGATCGCCTGCGTCTGTGGTCGCCGCGCTGCGTTTTGCGCGGAGCAACGGCGCTGACGTATGGTGATCCAGATCGCACAGGGATAGTTGCAGACGTTCGATCGATCGCCGGCCTTTATCTTGGGAATGGGTAAAACAAAGCGATACGTAACGCAATGGTTATCCTCTTTTCACGCAACTCTGGGCATTTGTTGACGCCGCCATGCAACCGCCTTCTGCCGCGCTATGGAAGTCTATCCTGAAAATATGGTGGTCCCTGCCTGCCAGAACGGATCATGCATGCCGCTGCGGCTCAGACAGCCGCGGCCTCCCGGCCGCTAATACTCGCCGCAGCGGCATGCATGATCCGTTCTGGCGGGAGTCCACCACTATCGCGAAACTCGCGACGGGCGCAATATGTGACTCCTCCCCGAGCGGGCCTTGCATCCGTGAAAAACCTTGCGGCGCCTTTCTCATTTCCTGATGGCGGCGCGTGAGCATTGAGATTTTGCTTCGCAAAACTCAGACATGGATGTCTATATCGGCGGACGATCGATAGACTCAGTATCGGAGAGTCGCGCATCCGTGTCAATCCCGGTCTGCGAGTGCGGCTCAGGAATAGCCGCTTCTTCATCCTGATGAAACAATCCTGGACTCTCAACGCAGGCCGGCAACTGAGCCTGGCGGCCTGCGGCGCGCATGGCGAGCTTAAGATACAAAAGCGCGTCCTCCTGGTGTCGATCGACAACCAGCGCGCTATGCAAATAACGGATCGCCCGGGTTGTCTCGCCCACTTCCAGGTACAACCGTCCCAGTTCCGCCAACCCATGCGCCCGCCATGCCGGGTTGGGGTGGTGGGCAAATCGCAACAGGAGTTCTCGCGCCTCGGATAGATTGCCCTCACTGGCGGCAATGCGAGCCAACCCGGTCAGGTTGGAAACGTTCGCGCCATTTGCAGACAGATGACGCTCAAATGCGCGTTTTGCTTCGTCGAGACGGCTGGCGCCATACAGCGCCCAGCCAAGGCGATCCGTCGATTTGTCAGCGTCGCGCCTCAGCGAGGCGCATTTTTTCAACAGTTCCACAGCCCTTTCGTATTCGCCCGTCTGCAGTGCAATCTCCGCCAATCCCCGCAAGGCGGACTGTGGTTCCCGGCCTTTGTTGAGCAGATCGCGAAGGAGCGATTCTGCGTCCCGGACACGCCTCAACCTCGTCAGAACAGCGGCCATTTCCAGAGTCACGGCGGTGTTGGCGGGAACAAGCTGGCGAGCCTTCCGGTACCCCCGATGAGCCTCTTCCAAATCGCCCTGTTCCCACGCAGATGCCGCATAGAGCCGCCACGCGAGAGCGTCGTCCTGCGTAAGTTGAAGAGCCGCCGCCGCCGCCCGCCTTGCTCTCCCGTATTCGCCCACACTGTAGGCGCAGATCGCCAGGTTGATCTGCGCATCGCTGTACTTTGGTTGAATCGCCAGTACAAGCTCCAACTCGGACAGGGCGTCCCGCCGGCGGTCCTGCTTCATGTACAGCTGCGCCCGCGCATCGTGAACGGCCGCCTGCAGGATTGCGTCGCGCGCCGTGGCGGACGCGGACGCAAGGTGGTTCTCGGCTTTCTCGAACGCCCCTGTCGCGATGTAACTGAGCGCCAGATAGAGCCGGGCCACCACCATCCGTGGGTCGAGCGCCACCATCTGTTCGAATTCGCGGATGGATTCCGGAAACATCAGCAGATCAAAGTAACCGATCCCCCGTCGCAAAAATCTGAGCCCCGCAGGAGTTTCCCACGCTGATCCCAGATCAGCCGCAAATGATGCGGCGGGTATGGAGCCTGGGGGCGTCAGCGCCGCCGCATGGGTTGTCGGCGTCTGCGGATGGGAGACAGGGTTGTTTTCGGTCTGCGTTTTGACAGACCCGTAAAGGGGAGCGTTCCCGGCGGCGCCAAACACTTTTTCGTCGGAGTCTGGGTCGGACAGCCCCGTGGGTTGATACTGTGCAAGCAACACGTCAACTTCATCTTCAAAGCGGAGCCACAGTTCAAACACATCGCTGGACATGGCGCGAAGCGCCTGCAGTTCCTCCGTGAGGTACCGGCGCTGATCCGGATCGGCCTGCTTGAGTTGCTCGGCGATCCGGTTGACAGCGTGGAAAAGACGTTCAAATGGCTGTGAGAAAAGCATGACAACACCGCCGCTGGTTTTTTCCTAGCGTTTCCCCGGCGTTGCATCCGTATACCCGTCTCAACCTGGCGCCCGCACGTCGATGTTGTCGATCAGGCGCGTCCTGCCCACATACGCCGCGATGGCGCACAGCGTGTCGCGCTTCTGCTGAAGTGTCGTCACGGGCTGCAGTGTATCGGGGTCCACGAAGCTCAGGTAATCGACGCGAATCCCTTCCTGAGCCTCCAGCGAGCGCACCGTTTCGCGCTGCAGCAGGACGGCGTTTCTTTCTCCCTGCGCGACCCGGTCGCGAATCACGCGCAGTGTCTGCGCGATTCGCGGTGCGATCGCACGCTCTGAAGCAGTCAGGTAGGCGTTGCGGGAACTGATGGCCAGCCCGTCCTCTTCTCTCACAATGGGACCCGCCACGATCTCGATCGGAAAGGACAGATCATGCGTCATCTGGCGGACAATGCGAAGTTGTTGGGCGTCCTTGCGGCTAAAGTAGGCGCGCGTCGGAGTCACAATATTGAATAGCTTTGCCACGACCGTGCACACTCCGTCAAAGTGGCCAGGCCGCGCCGCTCCGCACAGATGAGCGCCGAGT
>JAJYTO010000284.1 GCA_021793015.1 Bacillota bacterium | reverse complement strand
ATCTTAAGAGAGTTGCGCGCGAAACAACAACCTACGATAGCACCAAAGGATGGCGGAAGACACCAGCTTTTACCACCGCGTAGCGGTTTCGTCCAATAGCCTTTTTTCTGACTGGGATCAGTGTAGTCTAAACAGTTGTTTGCTTCACGTATTTCATTCGCTAAACCGTAGTATGTTTTGACCCAAGTCATGGTACAGGCGTTAAAAATCTCAACCTTGTCGACGGTAATCCAACAACGCCCAACATTGTCATACGTTTTGTTGTAATTCGTGCTGTGAAATCTCAACCGTTCTTTTAGCGATGGGCATATCAGGCTTTCTGCCAGTTTGTTTTGCTTGCTCCACTGCATTTTAATCCCCCTTTCACCCCTCTATAATACGGGTATTCAATAGCAATACTTCTGGTTAATCGGTCTTTAACACCGTAAAGATGAGGTCGCATTTGCGCCCGTTTGTCCAAATTAATCTGGCGATAGATGCGCATTGAACGCGCACTCCAAACATCCAAACAAAGAAGCCTCCCAGCGATGGGAGGCTCATGTGCGATCCTCGATTTTAGTGTGTCCCGTACGTCCAGCCTAATTCGCTTCCGAATGGGAACTTCAAGATGCGGTCGAGGCCATAAATAGACACATATGTCGTCGGTCGGCGGGTCGACCCGTCCGGGGCAACGCTCGTCTTCACGTAGACAACTCCAGTGCCGTCCACGATGACCGGAATGTCTCCTGAACCTGGGATTCCCACCGTCTCTTTGACAGCGACTTGCTTAGACGTTGTTGACCTTCAGTGTCTTCACTGCATTTCGCAGCACCGTCACGAAGTTGCCATTCTGCGCCAGTCTTGTTGGGGTGCCGTAAATCTAATCCAACCGCTCGACAATCTCTTGGGCGGGAATCACCGGAATATGCAATGTCCTGCGAGACTCGCTCGACGTGCAGCTAGACTCCGAGAAACTCCTTCAAGCGGCCCAGTTGATGGCGGTGGTGGCGGTAGTGCATCTCTATCAACTGAAACCACTCTTTCGCGTTCAAGTATCCGAAACCCGGGTGCTCCACCGTGTTCTCTGCGGGGATTTCGTCCAGCGCTGGTGCGACGGATCGCATGCGGGCAATCACGTCCTGCATGCCCGCTCGAATCTCTTCTTTGCTCTCCGGCTGCACGGGCGTGTACTGCGGCGACGGTGGCACCTGAATCTGAATCGGCGGGAAGCTCCCTACACGAAACACCTCTTCCCCTCTGTCATTCTTGGCCCCGCCAACGTGCACGGCGGGATTCGAGGCATCGCGGCAGGCCTCCACGTTGGGTAATTGCATGAAGCGGGCGCCGTTCATCAGGTGGACCATCATTTGTCCCAGGGACCACGCGTCATCGCTCGGTTTGCGGCAGAGTTGGTCCATGCTCAGACTCGTCAGTTCGTTCAAATACAATTCCGTCTGGGCCCCGACGCTCGTTACAATCTCATTCGTGTTCATACGGTTTATTCATTCCTCTCCTGTGTTTTCACCTTCATTTTGCAGATGGATACTGACAGCAGTATGTCAGTATCTCCGCAGCATTTTTTCGATCTCGCTTCGTACCTGTAAGCGAAATGCGTGCGGCTCAGTCACCTCGACGCCCGCGCCCCAACTGAGCACCCATTTGAGCACATCCTTCGGTTGCCGCACGCGCAAGGTCACATCAATGGCGTCGGTGCCCATCGCCATCGACTCCATGAAAAAGTTGTCAGACTCAAGTACGGCGTCCCGCAGGTGCGGCTGGAACTGAAGGTGCACCAGGCACTGTCGGTCATCTTTCGGCGCGTAGCGGCGAAGCTCAAAATCCGCGGGGCGCACGAACGGCTCGTTCAACACAACGGCGTCCCGTATCCTGGACAGGCGAAAGTGACGGATGTCGTTGCGCAGGTCACAGTGTGCAATCAGCATCCATGCCCCTTGAATCAGCACAAGCCCGTATGGCGCGACCGTTCGCTCCGTCTCGCGGTCCTCGTCCGCACGAGTGGATGGCTTCGTGTAGCGAAAACGCACTTTTTTCTCCGCCAGCAACGCACCGCGAATTCGTGCGAGCACCGTCATCTCCACTCCATTCGGTCTGGTGGACCTGCCCGGGGTCAGGATCTTCGTTGATTCGCGAAACTCCTCCACCCGCGCACGCACATGCGCGGGCAGCACGCTCTCAATCTTGTGCCGGCTCGACTCCGCCTGGGTGGAATACGGCGGATCGAACTGCTGCTCCACAAACTCGGTGCCCATCAGAAGAGAGACGGCCTCTTCCACCGTGAGCTGCACCGGCGGCAGAAAGTATCCGTCCATGAGGGAATACCCCTGTCCGGGTGACCCGACAATCGGCACGCCTGATTCGGAGAGAGCCTGCATGTCCCGGTAAATGGTGCGGACGCTGGTCTCGAATCGATCCGCCAAGTCCACCGCGCGCCGACTGCCTTTTCTCTGCAACTCGATCACGATGCCGAGCAAGCGATCCATTCTGTTCATAACGGGAATGCTCCTTTGACCGATTCCTTCCGGGCCTATGCTGCCCGAGAGCGGCAGAACGGGGGCTTGATCACTGGGAATATTTATGCACGAGGAATAGACGATTCGAGAATCCCCCACACGGAGTCTGAGCATGGAGTCCGTGCCTTTCAATCGCTTAACTTGTCGACTTGAAAACGGATCTTCAGCTGTAGGTTCAGTATACACTGCACAGAACACACGGTGTGATATTTACCAAACCTAATGTCGCTAAACTGGCTGGGCAGCTCGTGAGTGGATACATTCAGGAGTATCCAGTGGACTCGGGGAAGTTGCAAAGGGAGGCTTCCTCATGCTGAAACGGCTTGAAGGTACAGATGCCGAGCAATTTCAACGTTTCGTTGAAGAATGGAGAGCCCGAGGTTCCCTGAAGAGGGCTGAAGACGAAACATCGGAATACCGTCGCAAACTTATGCACGAAATCGAACGCAAGATTATGCCCTTTAGAACATATATCGAGTCCATCAAACATATGCGAATGCGGTGATGCCACCAACACTGAAAAATCGACTGCCATGGATTAATGAGGAGGGGGGAAACGAGCCTGGCACGCTATCGCTGGCGGAGGCCAAAGATCGCTTTTTACAAGATATTCGCGGCTTGGCATATCACACGCAGCGGTGGCATCGGGAAAACATCACGGCCTTAGAAAAAATTCTCGCCAAGCAAGACATCACGGTGCTGGACTGTCGAGAACTGACCGTGCGGTTTCGGAAAGCACTTCGTGTTTTACGTGATAGACGACATGGGCTTGAAAACGTATACCATTAATGGCCGTATTCGTTCGGTTCGGCGGTTATTGTAGTTTTTGCATCGCGAAGGTCAGCACGAGCACGATTACAGTACCCAGTTCACCGTGCTAAAAGGGGAACGCGTGATTATCCCCTCTTTCACCCAGGGACGGCTCACTAGCCGATAAGATATGGCCGCTCGGTTCACAAAAACCACAACGCAAATTGCTCTTGGCGCTCTTGGCGGCCCCCCTTGACGAGATAACGGTCCATGAAATATACTATATTAGATCAAAATAAACCG
>JAJYTO010000283.1 GCA_021793015.1 Bacillota bacterium | reverse complement strand
ATGAGCGCAATGACAGTTCCGGAAACCAGCGCGTGCAACACCATCTTCTTGATCAGCGAAACCATCTCCGTTCCCGACAGGGCATGTCTGCAAAGAGGTTCCTATCCTGAAAAATCGCCGCAGGCGTATTTTTCTTCCCGGTAGTTGGTGCTGCGCAGCAGCATGGAAGTCTATCCCGAAACACGGTGGTCCCTGCCTGTCAGGACGGATCATGCATGCCACTGCAGCTCAGACAGCCGCGGCCTAAAGGCCGCTAATACTCGCCGCAGCGGCATGCATGATCCGTCCTTGAGAGAGCCCATCGCTGTCGCACAGTTCGCGACGGGCGCAATATATGATTCCTCCCTGAGCGGGTCTTGCATCCGCAAAAAATTTCGCGGCGCCTTTTTCATCATGCTGATGGTGCTGCGAAGCGCAGGGGTCTATGTCCGCCTTCCGGTTCGTTCCGACGGAGCGATGCGGCAGTGTCGTCTTCTAAGCTTGCCCAATCGGAACTAAAGTCTAGTCATAAAATGGATACGCAATCATGTACAGTAGTATCCAAGGAGAACACGGTTAGCATGAGTAGGGCAACAAAGGTGTTGGACGTGACGGTCAAGACGATGCAGATGAAACGGTGGGATCGAGAGGAACGGCTCATTCGGGCAGGTCGGACGGCCAGGTCAGCCATCGTTGTGTGTACACGGAATCTCAGGTTCAGGGGTTCCTTGGGTTGCGGCGACTGAGTCGGAAGCTGGAGGAGGCGAAACGGGAGGCAAAGATGGAAGGCAAGATCCCCAAAGGCGTGAAACTGCCCGTCTCGAACAACCGGCGACAAGATGCGGCGGCCTTGGCCAGACTCCATGCCCGCATCGCGAATATCCGTTCCGACTTTACGCACAAGCTGACAACACGGCTGGTGAGCGAAAACCAAGCCATCGGCATCGAGGACCTGTCCGTGCAGGGGATGGTCAAGAATCACCGATTGGCCTTGGCCCTATCCGATGTCGGGTTCGGCGAGATACGCAGGCAACTGCAGTACAAATCCGTTCTATACGGAACGACAGTGGTGACAGCCGGCTGCGTACTTTTGCGTACATTCTGGATAGCAGAACAATGGAACAAAAAAGAAAAACTGTCGCGCATCCTGCACGATCGCGTCCGGGGGCCAGAGTTCAGATGGGCGGAGTTCACACGGCAAGAGTGTTTTTTTTCATCACGCGAAGCGCCTGCCGAGCCGTCCAGAAGAATACGGCGGTGCCGCCCAGCCGTACGGCGGCGGATGCGATCATGCCGCCGTCCATGTGCAGCCAGTGCAAACAGAGAACGCCCAGTTCGGGGGCAATGAAACCGACCACGCCCATCACGATGTTGTAATGGGCGATGTACGACGTACGTTCGGATTCCGGCGCAACTTCCAGAAGGTGATTGAACAGGAGAAGGCCAATGCCGCCCAGAAATGCCCCGGTGACAAGATTGAGGGTGGTCAAATAGTAGAGGCTGCGGCTGAGAATGGTCAAAACGGGCGATATCGCCATGCCTGCGCAGGCAACCGCCAGCATCATGGTGTTGCCAAAACGCTCCGAGTAGCGGCTCCAGAAATGAAAGGTCAGCACTTGCGACAGCTGATTGGCGACCGTGAACGCGCTGATCCAGAGGGCCGTGGCGCCCGCGTATTTGATCTGATAGATGTTGAATAGCGGCCAGGCCATTTGCCAACCGAGATTAACACGATCGACCCCACCAAAAAGCGCATGTAGGAGGGCTGTTTGAGGTACGACAGAAAGAGCCTCGGATGATAGAGGGCCGGTGCGGTCTGGTCAGGTCGCCGGTCGGTGTGCTCGCGATGGCGAACCAGATAGTACACTTCCAGTATGGAGAACAGCATCGATACGCTGAATAGAGCCGCGTAGGGAGGGATGTCGGTGGATGGAAAACGCTGCAGGATGAGTCCCGGAATGAGCGTGGCGAGCATGCCGACGAACGTCACGATGCGGTTGCGCCTTCCGAAGAAAGCAGCCCGCCGCGCTGCAGGAATCAGATCGCCGACGAGCGATGTCCAGGACAGGGCGCTAAAAGAAGCGGGCACGTTCATCAGCGCAATCAGGACGACGACGACGAGCGCAAGCGCTGGTCCATGGATAAGAAACGGAGTGACGGCCAGCAATCCGTAAAATATACGCGCCACTGCGGTGGCGCGTATGCAGAACCATTTTTTGCTCGTCGCTTTTGCCACGAGAATAGCCCCAACCCACATGGAAACAATGGCCATCAATGAGGGCAGGGCGTTTAGCAGCGCCATGTCCTGGGCCGTGGCGTGCAGCGCCGACAGGATGAAGAGCGGAGCAAAGTTGCTGACGACGTTGATCCCGATAATCGCAAAAATACCGTTCGTGATGCTCATGCGTTCATTTAACTGGATTTCAACGTCAGAATAAGCGGACATTTACAATCTCCTACGAGGGTCTGGACGAGAGTTTCAAAGGCATCGCAGATCCTCCGGCAATGCGCGACACTATGAAAGTATATACATTGAGTGTACCAGAGTCCGTCAGGATCGGCAAGAGCGTGTGTTCCTCCGTGCCCCAGTTGCGCGCCTGATTCCGGTATGTGGTGATCGGCATATTGTCGCATAGATCCCTCTCAAACCCGCTCCGCAGCTAACTTGATGAGGCAGTCATGGAGATTTATCCGGATATGGCGCCGGCCGCTCTGAACACCTCGCCGCGAATGTTTGCCAGCGCCTGCGCGGGATCTGCCGCCTGGGTGATCGGTCTGCCCACCACAAGATAGTCGGCGCCCCTGCTCACGGCGTCGGCCGGTGTGGCCACTCGCGCCTGGTCCGCCGCCGCGCCGCCCACGGGCCTGATCCCCGGCACGAGCGTCGCCAGACCCGCGGCGGCGGCGCGGACGGCGGCGATCTCAAACGCGCTGCACACGACGCCATGCGCCCCCGCCTGCGCTGCGAAAGAGGCCAGAAGGGCGACGCGCTCACTCATGGTTCTCTCGTCGAACCCCAGCGAACGGACATCGGCGTCGGACAAACTCGTCAGCATGGTGACCGCCAGGACACCTATACCGCCGCCTTGAGCCGACGCCGCCGCCACGGCGGCCTGGACCATGGACCCGCCGCCCTGCGCGTGCACGGTCAGCAAGCGCACGCCCATCCCGGCCGCAGCCGCAGCCGCGCCATAGACGGTGTTGGGGATATCGTGCAACTTCAGATCGAGAAACACGTCTTTGCCGCTGTTCACCAATTCTTCGACAAAGGGCCGTCCCGCTTCGAGAAATAACTGCAAACCCACCTTATAGTGTGTTCCCTGGTCGCCAAGCCGGGCCGCCAGTTCGCAGGCCTGTCGCGCCGTGGGAAAGTCAAGCGCCACGTAGACGGGCGGTACGCAGGCAGACGGTACGGGGCGCGGTGCATGGTCATTTTGCATCATCGTTTTCCTCCCTGCGACAAGGTTCACCGCCCATTGGCGCGCCATGACGCCCCAATGAGTTCACGGATGGATCGGACGCCGTGCTGGACGCACCACTCCCTGGTCTCGTCGATGATTCGCGGACAGGCCAGCGGATCGACAAAATTGAGATCGGA
>JAJYTO010000042.1 GCA_021793015.1 Bacillota bacterium | reverse complement strand
CTTCACCATCGGAAGTTCAAGCCCGTTCCACAGCACCCGGTCGTCCCGCCAGCGGATGCAGGCGGCGTTGGTCTTGCCTTCCAGGCTGTGCAATCCGCGTCGGCCCTTGAATCGCACGTTTCTTGCCTTGCCCAACGCCACCTTGTCTACTGCGGCAAAGGCGCGGACGGCCAGTTTTTGCTCCACGTGCGAGTCAATGTGCTCACCCAACCAGGTGTTGCGCCGCATTTCGTCCGCAGTAGCTTCGAGTGCCGACGCGGAGAATCCGTAGGCCGAGCGAGCCGCATCAAAGTGGGCGCGGCGCTCCTCCTTATTGTTCGTGTGCTTGGCTTTTTTGTACCAGATCGACTGTCGAAACAGAGCCAGACGTCGCTTGGCTTCGCCAAGCAGCGCGTTGTACAACTGCCGGGCCGCTTCAAAACGGGCCTCCAGCTTCTTCTCCTGCCGTCTCGTCACGCGAAGGGGGATCTCGCAGACGAAAGAAGGGGTGCGGTTCCTGGGGTTAGACGTGCTTTTGGTTTTCGATGTACTGTTTAATAACCGCAAGCGGCGCACCTCCAACCGTGGAGACAAAATAGGAATTTGTCCAAAGCGTAGGCAATCGTTTCTTCAACCACGGGAACTCTTTCCGCAAGTGATGGGAACTGCGCCCCTTCATCAACCGGATCAGGCGGTGGATGCCAAACTGAGGGTCCACCTCCACCAACAGGTGCACATGATCCGGCATCACCTCAAGCTCGATCACCTCCGCCTGCCGCTCCTGCGCCACTTCCCGAAGGATGGCCTTCAGGCGTTCATCCACACCGCTTACGAGTACGCCGCGACGATATTTGGGGCACCAGACCACATGGTACTTGCAAGAGTACACAATATTTCGATTGGATTTGTATTCCATAGCATCAGTATACTACTCTAATCTATCTATTTCCAGAACGAAGATCAAACGATACGCCTTATATCCCCAGCGCTGAAGCCTAATCATTACCCACAAGTCCCTCGAAAATAATGCTGGACACATGCTTTGGGTTCTTGTAGACTTGACCCATGAGTACTCAACCATCGTCAGCAGCTTCGGGCCATCGGTACTGTGGGAAAATTTTCACTGCGTCAGACCTTGAGACGATCCGAATGATCATCGCATCTTCTCGACAATATCCAACCAGGGCAGCCATTGCTCGCGCTCTATGCACGACTCTTGCGTGGTTCAAGCCTGACGGTCTACCAAAGGTGATGTCGGCCAGGGTGGCTCTTTTGCGCATGCAGGAGGACGGTCTCTTGTCACTGCCTGCGCCGACTCATTCCTACACGCCTGCCCGAGTAGCGGTATTCACGGCTGCCTCCGATCCCCAGCCGGAGGTGCGCGCTTCTAACTCGGACATGGCGAGTCTCATGCTGCATCGCGTAAGCACTGCGACCGACTCAAAACTGTGGAACGAATTGGTGGCCCGGTATCATTATCTGGGTTACCGGCCCTTGCCAGGCGCTCAGATCCGATATATTGTCAAACACGGGGACGCACTGCTCGCCACGCTCGGCTTCAGCGCTGCGGCCTGGAAGGTGGCTGCCCGAGACTCCTGGATCGGGTGGACTCCAGATGAGCGTACCGCCCATCTCCATTTCGTCGTGAACAACGCCAGTTATCCAAACAAAAATAAAATCCAAACCTTTTAGAGCAAAGCCGCGTAATCAAGCCGCTTTCCCCGAAAAAGGTTTGGATTTTTTCTATGGTACGATCTTACTATCAATTTTGATAGGAGGTCATCCATATGAATGTGGAAAATCTGAGAAATAACCACCCCAAGCTCATCTCGCACATGGAGACGATTGGCTATTCGAAGGACTACATTAGCAGATTGCGGAAGGAAATCCAGTGGATTTTGGAGGAAGCTGACACCAGGGGCTGGGACTGTTACAACGACGTGTACCGGCACTACGAGGCAATCTCTCTGTCCTCTGGAAAGCTCGAAAAAAAACGCGCGTATATCGGCGCCATCATGAAGTTCGATCTTCATGGCAATTATCCTGACGGGAAGTGGTCGGGTCTTGTGGAAAGGGGTGCATACCCAAAGCTGGCACCCGAATTCAGGTCGCTGATCGACTACTATTGCATGGCGGCGCGGAAACGTGGCAAGAAGGAATCCTCCATAAACACGGAATCTAAAAACGTTTCCGCATTTCTGCTCTCCCTGCAGGATGCTGATATCAACCGGCTGAATGACATCACCGAGGAAGCCCTGATGCCTGTGTTCGTATCGTCGGATGGCGAACAACTCAAAAGCTGTAACTACAGAAAATTTATCTCTGCTGTCCTCAAGGTCTGTATTCCCCTGAACCCAGATGCATGCAGGAAAGCGCTGTCCTTCCTCCCCGTGACGAAGAGGGTAAGGAAGAACATACAATACCTCACGCCACAGGAGACACATGCCATCCTCGACGCGATGGACAACATGTCCAATGCGCTCACTTTGCGCGACAGGGCGATCGGGAAACTTGCATACTATACCGGTCTGCGGTGCTGCGACATCGCAGCTATGGATCTGGCTTCGATCGACTGGGGACGGGATCTCATAAGGATCAAACAGCAAAAGACGGAGGAACCCCTGGAACTTGCCCTGACTGCAACCGTTGGCAACGCCATATACGATTACCTGACGAATGAGCGCCCCCCAGTTGATTGCCCAATCCTATTCCTGACCCAGCAAGGGCCTTACAGAGGGATGGGAAGCAGCAGCATTTGGTGGGCGGCAACCCGAATTATGGAGGAAGCGGGCATACGCCAGTCAAAGGGGGACAGGAGAGGGTTCCATATCTTCCGCCACCATCTTGCGACAACCCTTTTGGGTAACAGTGTACCCCAAGCGGTGATTAGCGGCGTGCTCGGACATGCCGTACCTGAATCGGTGGAGACCTACCTCTCGGCAGATCTTTCCCACCTCAAAGGGTGCGCCCTTAGCATTGCCCGTTTTCCAGTGTCCGAGGGGGTGTTCACCGATGCGTAGGTTTCAATCCTTTCTTACCCCCTTGATGGAAGCGTTCATCGCCTTTCAGAAAGCGTCCGGGCGATGGAACGAGACATACGAGCACAACATGTTCCTTTTCGACTGCCATTGTGCACGGTTGTTCCCGGAAGTGGGGACGCTGACCCAGGAAATGGTGGATAGTTGGTGCGCACAGCGCGATACAGAGACAAACAACAGTTGCAGAACGAGGATATTCGTCATCTCGAACTTCGTCCGTTACCTGAGGGATCGGGAGATTGCGGATGTCGTGGGGCCGAACATTCCAAAGATGGAACCCTGCACCTACGTGCCCCATGCTTTCACGGATTTCGAACTGGCGAACTTCTTCCGGGTATGCGACAGCCTACCGTCCACGCCCAACACCCCTGCGGTGCTTACACGCAGGATCGTCGTGCCAGTGTTCTTTCGGCTCCTGTACAGCAGCGGGATAAGGACCAACGAGGCAAGAATGCTCCGTGTGGACGACGTAAACCTGGTTCAGGGCGTCCTCAACATCCGTCATTCCAAGGGTTCTTCCCAGCACTATGTCGCCCTGCATGACACCATGCTGGATCTGCTGGTGCGGTACAATACCGCGATCCAGGCGCTGCACCCGAGGCGGGAGTATTTTTTCCCTGCCTCAAAAGGTTCATCTCTCACGAATGGGTGGGTGGTATACAATTTTCGCAAGCTCTGGCACAAGCACAACACACCGCATGCCACGGCGTACGAGTTGCGCCACAACTACGCCGTGGAAAACATCAACCAGTGGGTCGGCGAAGGCTTCGAGTTCTTTTCGAAACTCGTGTACCTGAGCAAGAGCATGGGCCACGCTTCGCTGGAGAGCACCAAGTACTACTTCAACCTGGTACCGGCTATGGCCGATATCCTGTTGGATCTGACCGGGCGTGATTTCGATAACATCGTGCCAGGGGTGGATTATGAAGAAAGCTGAGAAAGAGTCCATCATCATCGCGCGGCACATCCACACGTTCCTGAGAGAATATGTACCGTCCCAGAAGAGCCGCAGCGAAAACACCCTCAAGTCGTATGAGTACGCCATCTCGCTTTACATAGGTTTCCTTGAGGACGAAAAGGGAATCGATCCGGAGAGGTTGAGCTGCGACTGTTTTGGCAGGGACATGATCGAGGAATGGCTGCGATGGTTGGCCGATACTCGCGGATGTTCCCCGGAAACCTGCAATATCCGGCTCGCATCCCTGAGGGTATTCTTGAAGTACCTCGGGGGCAAGCATGTCTCCATGCTCCACATCAGCGAGGACGCATCCGGCATACAGCGGAGGAAGGGGACGCGCAAGAAAGTAAAGGGCATGAGCAAAGAAGCGGTGCGGGCGCTGATGGCGGCGCCGGATACTTCTAAAATGGCGGGTCGGCGCGACTTGGCACTGATCGTCGTCATATATGGCACGGCGGCAAGAATTGACGAGATCCTGTCGATGAAAGTTGGACAATTGCACCTAGATGCAGGGAAACCCAATGTCAACATCCTTGGGAAAGGCAACAAGATAAGGACACTGTACCTCCTGCCAAAGGCGGTCGCCCACCTGAAGAGCCACCTCAAGGAGTTCCATGGGGACGTTCCGGCCCCGGATGCCTACGTCTTCTACTCACGCAACACCGGCCCACGCGGAAAAATGAGCCAGATGGCGGTAAGCAAGCGACTCAAACTACATGCTGAAACGGCACACAGGTCGTGCGTTGAGGTACCCCTGGACTTCCATGCGCACCAGTTGAGGCACGCGAAGGCGTCTCATTGGCTGGAGGACGGGATGAACATCGTGCAGATATCGCTCTTGCTGGGCCATGAGCAGTTGCAGACGACGATGGTGTATCTGGACGTTACAATCGAGCAGAAGGCGAAAGCTCTGGCGACGCTTGAAGATGAGAACAGTCGGAAAGCCCCAATGAAATGGAAGGACAACAAATCCTCACTGGCGAATTTGTGTGGTGTGAAACCAATCAAGCAGTAAAGAAAAAATCCAAACCTTTTTCGGGGAAGGCGGCTTGATTACGCGGCTTTGCTCCAAAAGGTTTGGATTTTATTTTTGTTTGGATAACTGGCGAAATCCAAACCTTTGGATTTCGCCAGGTTCCTCATCCTGCCTTGGGTTCATGTGCCGAACCTGGCTTCTCGCATCCTCAGTCTGGCCGCTCGGCAGGTGGTTCGCGACTGGCCACAACAGTATGGCTATCAGCCGGTGCTACTCGAGACATTTGTCGAGCGGCAGCGATTTTCCGGCACGTGCTACCGAGCGGCCAATTGGCTCTATGCGGGCCGGACTGCGGGACGAGGAAAGCTAGACCGTGATCATCTGGGGAACCGTCCCGTCAAGGATGTCTATCTGTATCCTTTACACCGCCATTTTCGACGAGTCTTGACCGCACAGGAGACCCACTGATGCTGTGGGCGGCCAAAGAATGCGCAACAGCCGATTTCGGCGACGCCCGTCTGACCCAGCGTCTGGTTTCCCTGGTTACAGAACTGACTGAACATCCGCAAAGCTCCCTACCCGAAGCTCTCGGTGAGTGGAGCGCCATCAAGGCGGCCTACCGTTTCTTTAGCAATCAGAAGGTAACAGTGGAAGCCATATACGATGCCCATCGAGAGGCGACTTTGGATAAAATACAGGACCAGCCGGTGATTCTGGCCGTACAGGACACCACCATTTTTAACTTTACCTTGCACCGCGAGACCGAGGGACTGGGACCGATCGGGCAGGCAGGTCTGTCCGGCTTTTTCCTGCACAGTTGCCTGGCTGTATCTATCGACGGGGTTGCGCAGGGAATCTTGGCCCATCGTATGTGGACCCGCTCCACCGAGGATAAGGGGAAACGGGAACTCCGTCGAAAGCGTCCTTTGGAAGACAAAGAGAGTGCACGCTGGATCGATGTGACCAAAGAAGCGCGCCGTGCCGTCCCTGAGTCCACCAAAGTGATTATGGTCGGAGACCGGGAAAGCGACATCTTTGACCTGTTCCTGCTCGCGGCCAGTAACCATGACTTTTTGGTTCGTGCTGCATGGGATCGCCGCCTTCACAATTCCGATGACCATCTCTGGCATGCTGCTGAGAATGCCCCCATACTGGGTCGAACGACCGTCCAGGTTCCTCGTGCCAACGAGCGCCCGGAGCGGAAGGCCATCCTCACCTTGCAGGCTGCCACGGTCACCTTACGGACGCCGCCTCATCGAAAGAAGGAGGGCCTGGCGCCGCCCACACTGAACGCCCTACTCGTGCGGGAAGAATCACCGCCGGATGGCGAGCAACCCATCGAGTGGATGCTCTTGACCACGTTGCCGACCACCACCTTGACGGAAGGGTTACAATGTCTAACCTGGTACACCTATCGTTGGCGGATTGAGCGATACCATTACATTCTGAAAAGCGGTTGCCAGATAGAAAAGCTCCAGTTGGAGACGAAGGAGCGGCTCATGCGTGCGCTTGCGGTTTACAGCATAGTGGCCTCGCGTTTGCTACGACTTACCTATCAGGCCAGAGAAACGCCCGAGGCACCCTGCACGGAAGCTCTCAGCGAAAGCGAATGGCGGGCTCTCTATACCGCCACGCACAAGACAACCATTGTTCCCGAACACCCTCCGACTATGCAAACCGCTATACTGTGGATTGCCAAACTCGGTGGCTTTCTCGGCCGCAAACACGACGGCAACCCAGGCCTAAAGGTGCTCTGGCGAGGCTTCCGCCGACTTCATGATCTCACTACCATGTGGGAGATCCTTCACCCGCCCAATACTTATGGGTAATGCTAAGCGCTGAAGCGCGGGGCTTTACGGCGCTTTCAGGTAAAACCGAACACAACAAAAGGTGCGTTTAAGAGGTTGTTCAAAAAGGGGGCAGAACTCCCTGGCGCATCGCCGCGTCAGCGCCATGGAGTAAACGGGCGCACCACAAAAAGTTTTTCAACCATTGCCAAATGTGCAACTTGAAGCGAGAATGAATCGTCTATCGTGTGTTTCAAACTTCTCGCAGGGGGTATGACCGTGTCTCACAAGTTTTTTGCGCGCGCGGTTGGCGTGTCTTTGGCAATCAGTCTGGCCCTGCTGGCCGCGCCAGTTGCGGCGCTCGCCCAGACGGGTTCCGCTGCCCGGTTGACGCAACCATCCTTTGACTTGCTGGTTCCGCATGGGACGACAGTCTCGTCCAACCACGTGCTTGTTTGGGATACAGGAGGGCGCGAATACGCCGTGGGTGCGACCAACTGGTCGCGCACACAGCCCACTCCGTGGATGATCGTGGCCGAACGGACCGTGCACGGTTCGTGGAATCCACTCCTTCTCGCGCAAACGCAACACGCATTTGGCTGCGCGCAAATCGTGGCCGATCCACAACCGGGCGGAAAGACGGCCGTTGATGTGAGTTTTGTCGTGGACGCGGCAACTGGGCTCACCTCCCACGTGTACAGCTTGCTTGTCGGTCCGGGGTCTGCGCGGATTGTGGGGCAAATTCCCCAAGTTGTTGGCATGTTTCCGATCCGCCGGGACGGCCAAGCGTTTCACATCAACGGTCTCAATCTGCAAGCGGTGCAGCGGCAGATCCATGGCCGATGGACGACCGATTACACGCCGCTGCGGCAACTTCTTGAAAACACGTCACACCCCATAGGCTTCGTCATGGGGTGGTCGTTGGTGAATGGCAAGACTGTCAAGAAGATTTCCCTTATCGGTCCCAGTGTGATTCACGCAAAAGTGGGCCAGTCCCTGTCATTTGCACCTCTCAATTCGCAGGCGGCCAGCCATATGCTCGGGAGCGCGTATGAACAGAAATCCTTTACGGGAATTTCCGTCTTTACCGCCGCTCCTCACCAACCCCTGATGTTTGACCAGGCGGCGCAACTATTTCAAAACACCGTTCACCTCAGCACACCCGGCATGTTTGTCTACGCCATCACTCCGCCGGGCTACACGCAGATGACGCCCAACGAACAGGTTGCAATCGTGAAAGTGGAGGTAACCTTGTAACCTTTCGCGGCGTCCGATCCACAGCGTGGAAGGCGGCGCTGAGGGCGGCTGCCTCCGTTGAACGCGGTCCATATTGACACGGCGGACCATACGAGTGACGACGTATGGTATCATCTGCTTGGGGAAAAATCCAGTATAAAAATCATGGCGCCAGGGGTCTCTGGCGGCGCATCGGTTCTGCGGGGAGTCTGGCTTACGAGCGACTGGCGCGAACTCTGGCGCGATTCATGGGGGAGATGATGGATCATATGCAGGGACTGACTGATTCTACGACACTGTACAACGGTGTGGCTATGCCGTGGCTCGGACTTGGTGTATGGCAAGCCAAAGACGGCGAAGAAGTGGAACAAGCTGTACGAGCATCGATTGAAGCCGGTTACCGGAGCATCGACACGGCGGCCGTGTACCAAAATGAGACGGGCGTCGGCGAAGGGATCAGAACCGCCGGCGTCGCACGAGAGCAACTCTTCATCACCACGAAGGTTTGGAACAATCGCCAGGGATACGAATCGACGCTTACGGCGTTTGAAGAGAGCCGCAAGAAACTGGGCGTCGAGTATGTCGATCTCTATTTGATCCACTGGGCGGTCAAGGACAAGTATCGCGACACCTGGAGGGCTCTTGAGAAGCTCTATGAAGATGGACGTGTGAGGGCGATAGGAGTCAGTAATTTTCAGGCCCATCATTTGCAGGATCTGATGACACACTTTCAGGTTAAGCCGATGGTCAACCAGGTTGAGTACCATCCGTATCTGACCCAAAAGGAATTGCTGCAGTTTTGCAAGGAGCATGGCATCCAGCTTGAAGCATGGTCGCCGCTTATGCGCGGCGGGGAGATCATGGATCATCCCGTGATTCGCGAACTCGGGGAACAATACGGCAAAACGCCGGCGCAGATTGTGCTGCGCTGGGATCTGGAACATGGCGTGGTCACGATACCAAAATCAATTCACGAAGAGCGCATTCGGGAAAATGCCGCTGTGTTTGATTTTGCGCTCACCGCCGCAGAAATATCCAGCATTGATGCGCTCAACCAGAATCGACGCAGCTTTGCTTACGACCCGGACAACGTCGACTTCGGTCTGTCCTGATCGGCGCATGGCAAGAAGTGAAATTTGAAAAGGGAATGTTTGTGCAAGAACTCTCACGGCCCTATGATCCGGATGGGCGAGGCGCCGCAGACACGGGCCAGGCCATGCGGGACGCAGGCGATGTGTGTATCGGGCAAAGCGGTCTCGATGACGTAAGTCGGCCGGATTCACCAGATCGGGTGCAGGCGGCGTGTGTATCGGGCAAAGGAGATGATTCGGTGAAGAAGCGATTGACCAGGGCCGAAGTTCCGGTCGACATGACGTGGAATCTTGCCGATCTGTTTTCGTCCGCCGAGGCGTGGGAAGCGGAATTGGCGGCGGTTGTCAGGGATTTGCCGAGTGTTGCGCAGTATCAGGGCCGTTTTCACGAAGGCGCCGTCGTGCTCCTGGCATGCCTGAATGCGCAAGAAGCGCTTCTGGAGCGCGTGATGAGAGTCTTGACGTATGCCAGTCTGCACACTGCCGAAGACGGCGCGAGCCCCGTCAATCAGGCGAATTCGGGCCGGGCGGCCGCGATGCAGGCGACGGTTGGCGCAGCGCTCTCGTTCATCGATTCGGAGATTCTCTCTTTACCCGCCGGAACAGTGGAGCGGTATTGGCAGGAGGAGCCCGGTTTTGATTCGCTGCGCAAGAATTTGATCGAGTTGTTGGAGACGAAACCGCACAAACTCTCTCCGGAGACGGAGAGAGCGTTTGCCAGTTTGGGCGAAGTGTTTGGCGCTCCGTACACGATCTATCAGAGAGGCAAATCCTCTGACATGCGGTTTGCCCCGATCACGGGCGCCGACGGTTCGGAACTGCCGATGTCCTTCGCTCTCTACGAAGATGATTATGAAGCATCTCCCGATACGGATTTGCGGCGCAAGGCGTACGCTTCGTTTGCGGCCACTCTGGAACAATACAAGAACACGTTTGCGGCCGCCTATGCCACAGAGGTCAAAAAGCAGGTCGCACTGTCGCGACTGCGCAACTACGAGTCGACGACGCACATGCTGTTGCGCCCGCAACAGGTGACGACTGAGATGTATCACAACCTTCTCGACATCATCCAGACGGAATTGGCGCCGCACATGCGTCGGTTGGCCCGGCTAAAGCAGCGTGTCATGGGCTTGGACGGGATGCTGCACTGTGATCTGAAGGCGCCTCTCGATCCGGATTTCAGCCCGCGAATCACCTACGAGGAAGCGTCGGCCTCTGTTCTTGACGCGCTGTCAGTACTCGGTCCGGAGTACAGCGCGATCATTAAGAGGGCGCTGACGGAGCGGTGGGTGGACCTTGCGGACAATGCCGGGAAATCCACGGGAGCGTTTTGCGCGAGCCCCTACGGATCGCATTCTTTCATTTTGATCACTTGGACGGACACGATGCGCAGCGCGTTCGTACTGGCGCATGAATTGGGCCACGCCGGCCACTTCAATCTCGCCAATCGTTATCAGCGTATGGCCAATACGCGGCCGTCCATGTATTTCGTGGAAGCGCCGTCGACGATGAACGAGCGGCTGCTTGCTCAGCACATCCTGAAGAATTCCACCGACCCGCGCATGAGGCGCTGGGTCATCACGCAGTCGCTGGGCACGTACTATCACAACTTCGTCACCCATCTTCTGGAGGGGGTTCTGCAAAGACGGGTGTACGCGCTCGTTGAGGATGGCCAGCCGATCACTGCGGCCACGCTCAGTGAACAGGAGGGAGAGGTGCTCGCCGGCTTTTGGGGTGACGCGGTGGAGATTGACGAGGGCGCGAAGCTGACGTGGATGCGGCAACCGCATTATTATATGGGACTGTATCCGTACACGTATTCGGCGGGACTCACCGCTTCTACGGCTGTGGCGCAACTGATCGACAAAGAAGGCCAACAGGCGATCGACCGCTGGCTGCAAGCCTTGAAGGCGGGGGGAACCATGAGGCCGCTTGAACTCATGAAAACTGCGGGCGTGGATATGTCGTCCCCAGAACCGATCCGCAGCGCGGTCGCCTATGTCGGATCGCTGGTGGACGAGTTGGAACGGACGTTCTAACGCGTTGTCATAACCCCATGGGACTGTATCGAATGGTCCGACCTGGGAAGTCTGCGGGACAGCACGGGACACCAGGGGGGATGGAGTGGCAGGAACGGCGGGCAACTGAACGAGCATGAAGGGATCGGGATGTCATGGCTAAACTATACTATCGTTTCGGGCAGATGAATGCCAGCAAGTCCATTCAATTGCTCACCGTGGCGCACAATTATGAAGAGCAGGGGAAGCGGGTCATGCTCTTTACTCCCTCTGTCGATGCGCGGTATGGATGCGGGAGGATCGCGTCGCGAGTGGGAATTGCGCGCGATGCGATCGTGGTGGAAGACAGCACGGACCTGTTTTCGTTGATTGAAGCTGAGCATCCAGATTGCGCATTGGTGGATGAGGTGCAGTTTTTGCGGGCGCACCACGTCGAACAGCTGGCGCGGGTGGCGGACGATCTGGATATTCCAGCCATCATGTACGGACTGTTGAAAGACTATCGCAATCATTTTTTTGAGGGCAGCGAAGCAGCCATTCTGTTTGCGGACCAGATTGAAGAAATCAAGACCGTATGTGCAGACGCGACGTGCAACCGCAAGGCGACGATGATACTGAAGGTAAAAAACGGCGCGCCGGTATACAGTGGAGAACAGATCGAGGTCGGAGGCAACGATCTGTATAAGTCCGTATGCCGCAGACACTATTTGCATCCGGACATGGACCGCCTGTCACCACTCTCTCGTCGGTGAGCACTGGCGATGAACGGATTGATCCCCGTCTTGCTTCGGTTGATCCAATGATCCAGGACTGACGCACGATACGGTCATTCTTGGTTGTTGATCCACGCACATGCCGCGTACAGTCGATCCAGGGTGCGCATCTGCCCAAGGGACCGCTCTACATACGGGTTGGATTTTTCCCCGGCCAGGATCATGTCGCTCATGTATGCGGCCTGAAGGGTGTACACATTGACCGGATCAAAGGATTGGGTGCTGGCGCCGGATTTGCCCTCCACCCGCAGTTCTGGCGTTCCCTTGTCGGGTCGAAATGGCAGGGTCACAGTGATTTTGCCCAGGGTGCCGAAAATGTCGAGCGATTGTTCGACACTTGCGTCAAATGAGCAGTGGAAATGGGCAAATCGCGCCCCGGAAAATGCGAGTGTGGCGCACAGAGTTGTGTCCACGTTGTCCGCGTTTGGGGAATAAGCCATTGCGGTGGCCGCGATCGGTTCCGCATCCATGACAAGACGGCTGGCGTGTGCGCAGTAGGTGCCGACATCGTATAGGGCGCCGCCGCCCATGGCTGGGTTCAGACGAATGTCGGATGAATCGTCTAGACGAAAGGTGAATCGTGAATCGATCACACGGACATCGCCAATCTCCCCGGCAGCCAACAGTTCCTGAACATGCATCCACTGCGGATGGAACTGATACATGAACGCTTCCAGAAACATCACGCCGTGTCGGTTGCACGCGTCGATCATGGCTGTGGCCTCTGCAACCGTGCGCGCCATCGGTTTCTCGCATAACACATGTTTGCCGTGTTCAGCGGCTTTGATTGTCCATTCGGCATGAAGATGGTTTGGCAGGGGAATGTAGACTGCGTCGATATCCGGATCTCGGAGGAGTTCTTCATAGCTTCCATAGACTTTGTCGATGTTGTGGTTCGCCGCAAATTGTCGTCCGCGCTCGGGATCGCGACTCGCAACTGCGGTCGCCTCCGCCGAGCGGGCTTCCTGCAGGCCGGGGATTACCTGCATTGCAGCGATGCGTGCCGTGCCCAGGATGCCCCATTTGACTGTGTTCATCTTGTGACCTCCTCAAGTTGTGCAGCGATTCGAGTTGGCCAGAATTTTAGCAAACGATGCGATGGGCTGTCAAAATCGCACTGGGTGGCATAAGCAGGACAGGCAACCTGATCGGGCCCATTGTCCTGCATGCCGCCTTTAACGTACACTTGACCTGTTTACAGCGCGACAGCATGTTTTCCGTGAACGAATAGAGGTTGTTCAAAAAGGGGTCAGAACTCCCCGGCGCATTGCCGCGTCAGCGCCAAGAATGCTCCCTCACGTACAGGGAACGTACGCTCGGTCCGCATTCTTGGCTCGCCTCCTTGCACTGCGCGGGTCTTACCTGACCCCTTTTTGAACAGGCTTGAATAGAGGAGATTGATGGTATGAAGCGAACCGTGTGGGGTCTCCTTGCGGCATTCTCAATGTCCTCATTGGTCATACTCGTGGGGCAAGCCGTCTCGCAGGGACGGGTGGCGACAGCGCTGACCTCCGCGACGAGTCCGGGGCGCAGGGCGGCTGAAGGGAACAATTCTTTTGGCTGGAAATGGGTGAATTTGTCCGCCGTATTGGGGCCGCAATGGCAAATCCGTGGACTGACGGATGCGCAGGGCGGCCTGCAAATAACGGCGTGGTTAGGTCAAGCATCCAATGCGATGATCAATAATACTCTCTACAAGCAGATCAAGTATGACTTTACCGCCAATCAACTGGTCTCGTCCGTGACTTCGACGACGGCGCCGACGCCATACGCAGGCCCTTACTCTCTGGCCATGACGCATTCAACGTTTTCCTTCGCGCCGCAACACATGCAGATCCTGAAAAACGGCAAGATCGCGATCCCGTGGCCCAAGGGCGTGATCGCGTACGGCTCCCAGATCAATCCCGCCGTAGGCAGTTCCGCAGGAACGACATGGGACAACGCCATCATCGGCCAGTCTGGCCAGTGGCTCTGGATTGCCCTCAAAGGTCCGCAGTACCCGGCCATGCGCCAAGCGCCGCAGCTTGTCTGGCGATTTCGGTATTGGGATCGGCTCATGGCCGTAAACGCAACGACGGGTCAATATCGCCTGTACGCGATCCCCCGCATGACGGCGCGGGAAAGCACCTGGGACACGCCGCCCGCGTTTTTTGCTTCGCCGCATGCGGTCTATATCGGCGTATCGCATTGGGTGGGGCGCTTTCCGCTGAATCCTGGAGTGTTGCCGTCGGCGCCTATTCTGGCGCGGACGCCTGCGGCTGTGTTGCAGGAGCGGAGCGACTGGATGACGGCTGTCGCGCAGGCGACGGTTCGTCAAGGCGCCGCCAGCGTCGCTTCGTTTTGGGACGACGCCGTCATGCGCAAGAGCGTGCCGGGGGTGCCGGGGCAACCGGGAAAACCGGCGTTTTCCTGGCTGATTGACGGGGCGTACTTTAATCACTGGATGTATCCGAATGATCTTGTGTGGGCGATGAACTTTCCGCTGACGCCTGGTGCGTCGGCCTATAAACAACGCGCCGCACTGTTCGACGATCTCTTTGCGCTCCTGAAAAATCCTCTGCGCGGCATGTGGATTACATCGACGAATGCCCAGATACGGGCGCATTTTCACAATCATCCGCCTGTGTTGCCGGGGTACCAGGTGAAAGACGGATTGTATGTGCCTGAACCATCTGTCTGGCCGCTGCCCGCTGGGTTTCAAACGTATGGTCAGGTGCGAAACGCCGTCGCTCCCGTGCTGGCCGCCGGTTCTGCGGTTCCCGTCTGGCTTCCCCAACAGGCGGGAAGCCCCTGGAAGGGATGGCTTGACGTCAAGGTTGATGTTGCCGGGGGCTACGATGTCACTGTGTCGGCTGGACCCAAGTTGCCTGTGAACTCTCCCAAGATTGTGAGCGGGAACGCCAATCTGCTGTTTGCGCTGCATGGTCAGCCCGTCTCAAGTCCAGTGCCTGCGTCCTGGTCGTGGAACATGAATGCGGCGATTCCGGGGGCTGCCCGGCAGCAGGTCGACTTGGGGTATGGAGTGTCTGGCGTCATGTATGCGGGCAAGGTTCATGGACAGACCGCGCAAAGCGTCATGTGGCGTGAGAAGGGTTGGACGTTCAGTATTCCCGCTGCGCCGGGATGGCCGCAAAGCGCCCTGGCGGCTGCTAGGCAGATTGTCTCTTCCTTACGCAACGTTCATTTCACGGTGGCGGAAGGCAAGGTGGTGTTTGGCTTGGCCAATGATCTGCCTTCGCAGGCCGAATTTTCAACGATGAACGGGCGCTATTTCCTTTATGTGACCGGTTGGCGGGCCGCCGCGTTTGCGGCATCGATGACCACGGTCTCAAACTATTGAGAATTGCTTTCGCCGCGAAACCCCGATTTTAGGAATAATATCCTTTCAGAAGCGGCGACAGCATGATCAGTGGTCGCACCGAATCGCAAGGTATCATGCTGCAGCCAAGGGCTCTGTTTTGCGGCGCCGGCGCTCCAGAGCCCAGGCGTCGCCGATCGTGCGAAACTCATCGGGGCCGACATAGAGACCTGCACGGACGACCGTGAGGACTATTTCCAGGAGATCGCGGATGTCCTCGAGAGTGAAAAATTGCGCGTGCCTGTAAATCGACGTTGGCTCGCGCTCCGCCTACGCTGCTCAAGGCTTCTTACACGCGTGCGTCAGCGCTGACACGGGTGCGCCGTTCGCGCGAAGCGGGTCACGGCGACGAATCTCAGTTTTCGTAGAAATGTCATGCGAGGAGGTGCGTCAACGCCACTGTCTTTCGTTGAACGTTCGGTCCATATGATATGATCGATTGTGGACGGGATGCGGCAGGGCCGCGCCGGTCGGCGTAATTGGACTGAAAGGGGATCAGTATGGCAGCAGGCTGGGGATTGGCGAATGAATTGTTTATGATTATCAGTTCTATTACAGCGGCATTTGGCTGGGCGGCGATCCGGCGTCACCGCGTACGCCTTCATCGTAGATTGATGATTACGGCGTCGGTGTTTGGCGCCATGTTTTTTGTCAGTTATGCGCTCGCCACGTTGATCATCGGAGATTCATCATTTGGCGGACCGGCGAACCTTGCGGTCGCTTACAACATCTTTTTGCAAGTCCATGTGATGCTGGCGACTCTGGCGGCCGTTCTTGGCGTGCTGACACTGGTTCTGGCGGCGCGCAGGCGGTTTCGCAAACATAGGCGCGTGGCGCCATGGACCGCCGTCATGTGGTTCATTTCGGCGGCCACCGGACTTGTTGTTTACCTGTCGCTGTTTGTGATATTTCCACCGGGTCCCGCGATCAAAAATGTCCTTCATCTGCTCTTCAAAAATTAGCGCACAGTGCGCACAATGGCTCACTGCGCGCGCAGCAGCGCCCATACTTCGCGCAGCGTGGGGCGCTTTCCATATAAGGTGACGCCGATGCGATAGACTCTTGCGGAGATGTAGCCGCTGAGCAGCACGGAGCAGAAGAGGATTACGATCGCGATCGCCAGTTGAAGCGGAGGAACTGTGGTCATGCCTTCCCGCGCAAACATGACCATCGGAATGAAATTCGGAATGAAGGACAGGACGGTGACCCAGGCGCTGTTGGGCGTGTCAAGCGCAAACATGGCCGCCATGAACGATAAAATGAAGATCATGGTGATCGGCGACGACGCCTGGGACACATCTTCCACGCGACTGACGAGGGAACCCACCGCAGCGTAGAGTGTCGCGAAGAGGAAGAATCCCAACAGGAAAAAGACGACAAACAGGGCCAGCAGCCCAGGCGTCAGGCCATAAAACAGGGCATGCGCGGCGACAGATTGACCGGGAACCAAGTGAGACCCTATGTAGGCCGCGATCAGAATCAGGGGATATTGGGTCAGTCCAACCAAGCTGATTCCGACCAGTTTGCCGTACAGGAGAGTCACTGACTTGACGTTCGCAATCAGCAGTTCCTGCACACGCGAACTCTTTTCCGCGGCCACTGACATCATGGCCATCGAGCCATAGAGCAGCACGAACATGTAGAGCAGCATTTCCAGAAAATAAACGGGCGAAAAGCGGTTCTGGTGCGTGGGAACCACCTGGACCAGACGCATCGGAACTTTGGCCATGACCAGCGCATCCTGCGCGGCGGTCATGCCCTGTCTGCGCATGGCTGCCAGTGAATACAGCGACTGCAGATAGGTTTGCAGGGGTCCGACGAAAGCTGTGTTGGCGTTGCGGACGATGGTTGTGACGGTGGGAGGCGCGGCGGAAACCTGCGGCTGGATGACCACAATGCCGGCGAGGTTGTTCTGGCCCCGCTTCAGTTCGTTGCGAAGGATTGGCAAGTTCGAGACATGATCAGATTGCCAGATATACCCGCTGCCCATCTGCGTGCGCAAACTTGCGGACGAAACCGAAAACTGCCGCGCCTCATTGATCAGCACGATCTTGCCCGGCGCATGATGCGAGAACGCGCTGAGCATCGCGGGACCCGCCGAGACGGCGATCATGATGACAAACATCAGCATGGTGGTGACCAGGAACGCCCTGGTTCGAACGCGTTCCTTATAGGTGAAAGACAGTACGTTGAGAAACTGGCGCACGCTCACTCGCCCATCCTTTCAATGAAGATGTCATGGAGAGAGGGTTCCGAGAGTTCGAATTTGACGACGGGAATGCGTTCTTCGACAAGTGTGTGCAAGATCGCCTGCGCTCTCTCTTCTGCGTCCAGTTTGATTTCGTATCCGTTGGCTTGCCGTGTGACCGTGACCCCGGATTGGGCCGCAAGCAACGCCGTGACATCCTGATCTGTCTTTATGAGCAGGCTGGTGCGACCGTATCCGCGTTTGATTTCGCGCAGATTTCCCTGAAGAATGATGCGGCCGCGTTTGAGCAGACAGATCTGTTCGCAAAAACTTTCGACATGGTCCATCTGGTGGCTGGAGAACACCACCGTTTTGCCGCTGTCGATCAGATCCATGAGGATGCCTTTCAGGAGATCGGCATTGACAGGATCCAGGCCGCTGAACGGTTCATCGAGAATCACGATCTGCGGATCGCTCATCAGGGTGGCGATCAGTTGAATCTTCTGCTGATTTCCCTTCGAGAGCTCTTCCACGCGGCGATGCAGTGCGTCGCGGACGCCAAAGCGTTCCAGCCATGCCGTCGTCTCTTTGCGCGCATCGCTTTGCGACATGCCCTGCAGGCGACCGAAGTAGATCAGTTGATGGCTGACTCTGGATTTTTGGTACAGTCCCCGTTCCTCCGGCAAATAGCCGATCCGCACACGTCGCTGATCCAGCGGCTGTCCATTCCAGTCGATGCGTCCGGCGTCCGGGGCAAACAACCCGAGAATCATCCGGATGGTCGTTGTCTTTCCGGCGCCATTTCCGCCCAGCAGCGCGAGCGCCTGCCCGGGTTTGGCCGTAAACGTGACATCGTCCACGGCCAGCACCGATGAAAATCTCTTGGATACGTGTGTTACACTAAGGCTCAAATGGGTCCTCCCATGTCCGGCCGCGCCCACTGCCGACCTGTGATAGTCCAGTATGATAGTTGCAAAAATAGTATATACATTTTTCTGATAGCTGTCCACTAAATGGGAGGGTTCAGGAAAGGACCGCGAAACCATGAACCTGTATGCCGATTTGTGCGAATTATTGAGGGTGGACCAGGTAACGCAAAATGACGCCGAGCGAATGCGCCATGGCCAGGATGAATCCTATCATCGACCGCAGTTGCCGGATGTGGTCGTGTTTCCAGAGAGCACGGACGACGTTGTCGCCGTGTTGCGCTATGCCAATGATCGACGCACGCCGGTGGTTCCGTTCGCTGTTGGCAGCAGCCTGGAAGGGCATGTGATTCCCGTGCGCGGAGGCATCAGCCTCGATATGATGCGCATGAACAAAATTCGGGAGATTCGGCGCGACGATTTTTTGGTTTGTGTTGAACCTGGGGTGTGCAAGGAACAGCTAAACGCGGCCCTGAAGCGCTACGGTCTGTTTTTTTCAGTGGACCCAGGCGCCGACGCCTCTATGGGAGGCATGGCGGCAACGAACGCGAGCGGAACAACGACGGTTCGCTACGGCGTCATGCGCGATCAGGTCCGCGCTCTTGAAGTTGCGCTTCCGGACGGTCGTGTCATCCACACGGGTTCCTTGGCCGCCAAATCGTCGTCAGGCTACCATCTCAATGGCCTCTTTGTCGGCTCGGAAGGAACGCTCGGCGTCATCACGGAATTGTGGCTCAGGGTTCACGGCCTTCCGGAGAGCGTCTCTGCCGCCCGGGCGACTTTTTCATCGATCGCCGCCTGCGCGTCGACGGCTGTGGCCGTGATGGGGGCGGGCATTCCCGTCGCTCGGATGGAATTGATCGATGAGCCTACGATGCGCGGGGTCAACCGCTATCGCAACACGTCGTTTCCCGAAGCGCCGACGCTCTTTTTTGAATTTCACGGGAACGCGTCCGGACTGCAGCAGGACGTGTCGGCCGTTCGGGAAATCGCCGAGGGAGAAGGATGCGCGTCATTTTCCGTGGAAACGACGGAGGAAGGACGCAAACGGCTCTGGGATTCTCGCCACGTCTCCTATCCGGCGTTTCGCGCCCAATTTCCAGGGAAACGTTCACTGGCTACCGATGTCTGCGTGCCGCTCACAGAATTCGCCGCCGCCGTGTCCTATACGCGCAGCCTGCTCGACGAAGCAGGCATGATCGGCGGCATTGTCGGCCATGCAGGGGATGGAAATTTCCATGCGCAAATCATCGTTGATCCAGATGATCCGCAGGATGTCGGGAAGGCGCACGATCTTACGGATCGACTGGTTCATTATGCTCTGACCAGCGGCGGCACGTGCACCGGGGAACATGGCGTCGGGCTCGGCAAGCGCGCGTACCAATCGGCTGAACATGGTTCATCGCTGGAACTTATGCGGTCGATCAAGCAGTTGATCGACCCGAATAACATCATGAATCCCGGAAAACTCGTCGGCGACTGACTGCTTCCGTACGGTTGCGGAGTCGCGCGGGAGGGCGGCGCAGCGTTCCTCAAACCCTCTCATCCACGAAATTTTGCGATCCTGTCAATCGACGGACATAAGTTTACGATTCGGCGCGAATTCTCTCGTAGGCAAAGCAGTACACTTTGATGGCGCTGCGCGCCGCCAACAACCGGGAAGAAAATGCGCCTGCGGCGATTTTCCGGGTAGAACTCTTGTCTAAGGAGAGGATCGGATTGAGGACATCGGCGGTGAAGGCTTTGACAGGGGCGGCCGTAACGCTGCTTGTGCTGGGAATGACCATGGCGCCTGCGTTTGCGGACTCTGGGCAAGGGGGGCATCACAGCGGCAAGAAACACAACCATGGTCAGCAGCAGGATCGTGGCCGCGGTAAGAACAACGGACAAAACGGTTGGAGCAATTTCTTTGGCGCCAAAGGCCAGGCTGACTTCAGCGCCGTTCTCGGGGAACGGTTTAGCAATCCATTTGGTTCGAGAAATCCGCTCGGACCTGGCGGCCCTCTTGGGCGAGGCGGACCCTTTGGACCAGGCACACCCTTTGGACCAGGCGGTGCGATGGGTCCGCAGGGCGGCAACGGAAACGGCCATTTTCAAGGCCATGGGATCTCCCGCCAGGTTATGATTCAGGAAGTCCAGGCCGCGCTCAACTACTTTAATCCTTTGGTGCAGACCGCGGAGAGTCAACTGCAGGCGGCCGTCCAGACAGCGCAAAATGGCGGCGCATCCGGGAACGCCTCGGTTTGGACAGCTTCTGACGCGGCGTTGCAACAGCAGATGCAGGCAGTGCTTGCGCAAATGGCCTCCAGTCAGAATCCGCAGCAGATGGTGGATCTGGTGCATCAGCTCAGCGCTCTGGTCGGGCAGTTGCATCAGGCGATTGATCAGTCCATGCAACAGAGTTCTTCAGGATCGCAGTTGGTCGCCAAAGATCAACAGCTGCTCACTCGCGGCGGCGCGTACTATACACGCCTGTCTCAGGACATGCAGACCATTCTGGGTTGGCTGCAGAACAACAGCGGGAATGTTCCCGTTCGTGTACGCCAGGAAGTTCGCAACGTCTTTGATCGGTATGTAACATTCAGCCTGTATTTCACGGGTGATATGAACAGTGCCGTGGCGCAGCTTCAGGGCGTCTCACCGTCCGGTCCAGGGACACCGACGCTGGTGCCCACGCCGTCAGGCACCGTCGATGCGGCGGCCTCCACGGTGGTCGATCCAGGCAGCGCTGTCGTCGCCGGGCAGAATTTTACCGTTGCCGGAAGCGTGTATGGGTCAAACGGAGCACAATTGTCGCAAGTGCCGGTTACCGTGTCGTTTGACGGAGTTTCAACCACGGTGATCACCGCGAGCAACGGCGCGTACACCGCCACGCTCTCGCCGAAGACCGCCGTTGCGAACGCACCGGTGACCGTAACCGCCGATAGTGTCGCCATCAGCAATTCCTCGGATACAGGTACGGTGGTTGCAGGTCAACCCGCCTCTCTGACGAGCAGTTTGACTTCGCCGCTGAGTGTGCTTGCCAACTCTCAGAATACGGTGACCTATACCGTGACAGACCAGTATGGAAATCCGGTCAGCGGCGTGCCAGTGCAGTTCTCATTGGCGCAACAGGTGAGCACTTCTTCCGAAGCGCAAAATGAAACGCAGGAAGCGGGCGGCGCGCTCATTACGAGCACAGGCAATACGATTGTCGATACAAACAGCTCCGGGCAGGTTACGGTTACCTATAAAGCAAGTGCGACTGCAGACGGGGACGGGGACCTCCAAGATGTCTTGACAGCGACCGTCTCAGGTCCTGACATTTCGAATACGCAGGCGGTATTTACTTATTAATCCCTCATGGCCGGTTTCTGTCGGCCGCTCGCGATCCATGAAAATTCAGATCGGAA
>JAJYTO010000282.1 GCA_021793015.1 Bacillota bacterium | reverse complement strand
CGAGCCGATGGAAACCCGCAAGCATTTCAGTGCTATCGAGAAGGACAACTATACGATGCGCGAAGTCAGCGCCGCGATTGGTTGATCGGGAATCTGGCACGGCAAGTCGTCGGGTATGCGAAGAAACGCGGCGCGGGACTAGTCGTGGAAGATTTGAAATTTGTAAAGGATCAGGAAGCGAGTGCGAAGTTTCGCCGGATCACCCATCAGTTTGTGTATCGCAAGGTATTGGTCGCGGTGGAACGCGAAGCTAAGCGGGAAGGCGTGGAACTTCGGAAAGTACATCCCGCGTACACGTCGGTGATTGGTCGATTGAAATATCAGCCACAGTACGGCATCAGCGTGCACGAGTCGGCTGCGCTCGTCATTGCCAGACGAGGCGGGTTGAAGATTCGACGGGAAAACGTCCCCAAACCCATCAAGGATTGGCTGGTTGCCAAGCAAACGTTCAACGAGACGATGTATCGAAAAACGGATTGGAGTATTTGGAATCAAGCGAAGAAGCTGATTGAGAAAACCTTGCAGGGGAAAGGAGGCAGCCTGGTTTCGTGGTTGGATCAACGCAAGGAACTGCTTCGAGGGTAACGAAAGGCTCCTGCCGTGTACACGTGGAGAAAGGCGCGGCGGGAAATCTTATCGGGACCGGGTAACACCTGGGAAGATGGCAACACGAATCAGACATAGGAAAGGGCAACTTTTCTGTTCTCTGGTCCGGCTCATCTTCGGTGGTGCGAGAGCAGCCTCCAAGCGGATGAATCCTGTAAGACCGCGGGCTCGAAAGAGTCGAAAAAACCTATGAGAGATTATAGTAGGTTTTTTGAACCAGGCGGATGCTATGCCGTGGGGACGTTCACAACTCGAAGCCATTGCCAAACGGCAAGCGTCTCGCTTTGTCATCACGACGGTCTTGCCGTGGGCCATTCCCGCCGCAGCGATTGCGTTCTTTTGGATCGTCATCGCTTTCGCGCTTCTGTTCTTCGTCGTGTTTGTTGGCAATCTGTTTACTGTGTCCTTGCCGATGATTCCGACATACACGGGAACGCCGCTTGCCAACATCCCTGTCGGCTGGACGACGTATTTGCAGGGTGCGGCACTTCGATATCGTGTACCTGAGCAACTCCTTGCGGGAGAGGCCGAGACCGAATCGAGTTGGAATCCGAACGCCATGAGTCAAGCCGCGAACAGCCACGCGGCGGGGTTGATGCAGTTTGAACCGGGAACGTGGAGCGGATCGGCAAATCCACACGGAAACGTCGTGTGGCCGGATACGAATGCGATGCGCATCGCGAAATACGGGGGCTTCGGGGTAAACGCGGATGGACAGATGGCGCCTGACGGAACCCCTGCGTGGCCTGGACATCCAGTGGGCATCTATCCGGCGCCGGTGTCGTGGGTGCGCGTGGCGTTCGGGTTGCCCGGCACGACGGGCGCTCCCTATGCCAGCCCCTTTGATCCTGCGGATGCACTGGCAGCGGGGGCAAAGTATCTGCGGCATCTGTATCTGACGGGTGGGTACTGGTCACAGGCTGTCGGGAATTATTACGGCGGCTCAGGGGAGTCCGTATACGTGCAGACGGTTCTAACAAATGCGGCAAAGTATTTGAATCAAACGCCTGCGATTACGACAAAAAACGGGTTGACGTTTCCGTTCGGGCGGCTGTTGTTATCGGTCCGGATCAAGGGGAACACAAGTTCAGTGAAAGACAGTTCAGAAACGCAGAACGTTTGGCCGTATGCGGCGCTGTTTGACGTGACAACACCCATCTACATGCCGACGACAGGTGTTGTGCGATGGGTATCTACAAAGACGCATACCTTGATCATTTTGCCGTTGGGACATGGGCAAACGCTACGAATCATCGCTCCGTTGCAGACAGCGATACGATGGGGCATTGCGCGGGGCGCCAAAAAAGCCTCGTTGCCGGCGGGAGCGCTGGTGGGATTTGTTGATTTGGGGAATGGCGTAACGACGCAGCCGTCTCTGCTGCAGGTGTTCCCAGTGTTGACTCATGACATTAAATACGGGGCCTACGACCCGGCACTTCTCTCCACATAGATATTTTGTCACCCGCCTTCTCTGTCTGTGAGAGGAGGCTTTTTTGTGAAAAACAAGTTCGAGAAGCGCGGCGATTATTATGCGATTTTCGCAAACAGAGATGGGGTGCGGATGGAAATTTTGGTCGACGAAACTGATTTTAAGACGATAGCATCACGCCCCGGAGCTTGGCGGATTTACAGAGCTGGAGATATGTTTTATGCGCGAATCTGGATTCGTGGAGTGAAGTGGACTTCCGTGTTTTTGCACCGAATCCTATTAAATGCGCCTGCCGATATGCAAATCGATCACGTTAACCGCAATGGTCTGGATAATCGGCGCAAGAATCTTATTAACGCGTCGTAAAGGAAGTGACGGATTCCAAATGATCAGTTTTTATGACATGCTGGATTTTTCGCGAAATTGGGCGCTTGGCATAGCAACGGTAGTTGAACTTGGGGATGCCACGAGAAATCATTTGGAGGTCGTCGGTATCTGGTCAGCGGAATTGGCAAAGCGCATCGGTATGGATGAAGTGGATGCGGGCTGGCTCGGCGTGGCCGCCACACTGCACGATGTGGGTAAAGGGGCTATTCCGCGCGAATTGTGGCTCAAAAACGGGCCTTTCTTGGATCAAGAGCGAGAGTACATTAAGGCACACACAGAGTTCGGAGTAACGATGCTGGAGCGGATTGAGGATTTCGGGCGCGCGTTTGTGCCTGTGGCGCTACTTAAAAAAGCACAGGAAATTGCTCAATACCACCATGAAAACTGGGATGGTTCGGGATATCCAAGGGGACTTTCTGGAGATAACATCCCATTATCCGCGCGAATCGTCAAGATAGCTGATGTGGCCGATGCGCTTCTGTCCAAGCGTCCTTATAAGCCCGCTTGGTCATTGGCAGATACAGAGCGGGAACTGCGTGAGAAAAGCGGATCGGAATTCGATCCGCATTTGGTCGCCCATTTCTTGAAAGGTGGGTTGGAATCATGGCTGGAATTGTCTTCGTGCTCGTCGCGGGCGCGGTAGGAACGGCTCTCTTCGGGCGTTGGCAAGAGGAGGCCAGGCAGCAGGCGTTGATCGCCCGTTCTTTCTTGGGGATGATCCAACACAGGGCAACGGAACGGCGACGGGGCTATCAGGCGCAGTTGCAGTTCATGGCGGATTTCATTAAAGAGCCGAAATACGGCGCCCTCTGTTATCAAGCGGGCTGGTGGATCGCTGTGATCATGGTGTTCATTGGAGTTGTTCTCCGATTTTGGCCCCTTGCGGCGCTCTCGCCCCTGGGATTTTTCGTCCCCTATTTCTGGCTTGATAGCAAGGTAAAGAAAACGTATCGAACGTTGGAAAAACAATCGCGGGAATACCGACTTTTAGTTGCGTTCTTGATTCGATCCGGTGCGTCAATTCCCGCGGCAATTGCGGCAGCTACGGCTCTTCTGCAACCGCCGCTGCGCCCCTATATGGATCGGGTAGTCAAACAAGTGGGATGGGGGCGGGGTATTCAAAGTCTTTCCGTGAAAGAAGCGTTTGCGCTGCTCAAAAAAGATCTGCCCATCCCATC
>JAJYTO010000041.1 GCA_021793015.1 Bacillota bacterium | reverse complement strand
TGGCAGGGAACGATATGTGTGGTGATGCTCTGGATCATGTCAGCCATTGTGGCCAACGCGACGTTGCGGGCCATCAACCGCGGAGCGCTGTGGGGGAAACAGTAGCGTGCCCTGCGGTCGCGGCACGCTGTGGGGAAGCAGTAGCGTGCCCTGCGCCCGCGGCACTCTGTGGGGAAGCAGTAACGTGCCCTGCGGTCGCGGCACGCTCTGGGGAAGCAGCAGCGTGCCCTCCTGTCACTGGCGCCAAAGCGGTCTCCACCTCATGCAATCAACGGAATCGCATCATGACTGGCAGTGTTTCGCAACAAACGATCGCTTTGGTCATTCGTGCGACAGAACGATTCCAGCCTGTTCCGCCCGGCGCTCCACGACTTCCAACGCCCGCTGGCACGGGATGTTGCCATCCTCGCCAGCCACATACAGAAGATCGCTATAGACGGCGTTCAGCGCATCGACCAGTACAGTGTTTGAACTGGACACGACCAATTCCGAAGATTCGAGAGCCTGCCTCAGTTTGCGCTGCTGAAGTTTTGTGAGCTTGGAACCGTTTCTCGCGAACAGTTCATGCGCCCAATGTCGATCATCACGCAACCGCCGGAGAAGTTCATCGTGCGCCGCTTCTTGCAGAGAGCCGGTTTCATACCGAGTAAACGTGGCCGGGCTCCAACCGAGCAATTTCGCTGCGGCACTCTGCGATAACGCATAGGTTTCTCGTATGGCGCGGATTTCTTCGGGCTGTAGCAGGCCAGTCTGGGCGCGATACTGTCGATAGGCTTGATCCAGTTTCGCATCGTCCAGTTCCCTGTCAAATACGACCTCACCGCAGGACTCACAAATTCGTGCGGCCGTTTCAACACGAATTTCCGTGTTTCGAACAGTGAATGTTTCTGCGCGATTGTCCACATGCGTAGGGCGCATGGCGTTGCAGGTTTCACAGTAGGATTCCTTCATGGGATCGCCGCCTCTCCTAGTGGTATCAACAGTTGCCCCATTTGTTGATCAAAGCTGGACATCCCGTCGTTTGCCTGACCTTTTTCTCACTCAAAAGAGTGGAGAGCGCTTGAGATTGGGCGTTCTTATCGGCGTGTACTCTTCCCCCTGTTCGGCAAGCCGCATCCCAAGAGAAAAGTTCAGATTCTTCCCGTACCACGCGGGCACTGAGGCACAGTCAATGGCTTTGCCTCAGACCAGTGTTGTTATACCGCCACAGCCGCAGCGGTCACTGGCTTTGGTTCATCCGCCTTCTTGCTCTTGCGCGGATACACGAATGTCTTGTTCCACTTTTTGTACAAGTTCATCATGCCCACAAAATCCGCATCCGCTTGATACACATGATCGGGATTTTGGCACGTGAACCGATGCCTCTTGCGCTCGCCGAGTGTACGGCAATGCGGGCACATCTGCGACGTATAGGCCGGATTGCGCTCTACCGTCAGGATGCCTTCCCGAAACGCCAGATCACGCACCCACTTCACGATCTGACCGCGCAGCCAGTAGCCGCGCTTGTGATTCTTGCGCCCACTAAGGCTCATCTTCTCTTTGGACGGGCGGTACTGACGCAAATACTCAAACACAATCACTTGGGCGCCGCGAACTCTTGCGAACTCGACAATCTGCGAGGCAACCTGCCGCGCAGCGTTGTCGTCAAGGTTCCTGATCTTCTCCCAGAGGGATGCGTTGTCCTGTACGTCCGGTTGCAAGCGCCCGCTTTGCTGGCGCTTGCGGTTGATCACGGCCAACATTTGATGGCGGTGATGATTCAGTTCTCCGCCACGGACAAATTTTGTGGCGACGAGTTGACTGTCAATGAACGCCCCCATCACCGCCAGGCGGTTCACGCCCAAATCCACAGTGACGACCGGCATGTCCGGGTGGGTCGCTCGTTGGACTTCGGCCTTCTTCGGCGTCTTGATCCAAATCTCCATCGGAATATGGATGCTAAACCGTTGGTTGTCGGGATATTGTTTGTCCTTGCGGATGTAGATCGATGGAGACTGTGCACACCAGAGATGCGGACGAACACGGGCGCGTTCTTCGTCGCTCCACGGCTCTTTTGGTTCTTTTGTGGCTTTTGCCGCTTTGATTTTTGCCGTTTCTGTCCGGATTCGTGCTTGCTCAATCTGAGATTGCGCGAGTTCCACGCGGGCTTTGTCGTGAACCACAACAGGCAACGCAACGGACTGCCACTTGTCCTCACTCCATAGCTTGACGGAGATGAAGGTATGGCGTACTTCTGTACGGGCAAGTAGGTCGAAATCAGGATGCTGTATCATATCCGCATAGAAGGTGATTGGCTCATTGGGGAACCCGAGTTGGGGGCGACGACCATTTTCCCCGGTCGCCTCCCAGTTTTTAAGTGAACTGGACCAGGACTTTACCTTGCCACTGGCGTGATTGATGGCGGCGCGGCGGAGACTTGTCGGCATGGTTCGAATGCTCGGCGAAGTCTCGATGAGCGGCCAGATCGGATGCGGATGCGCTCTTGTTTCGAGTGTATGAATCTCTGCAAACGTGAGGATTTCCTGCGCATTCCATGGTCGTTCACCGATCACGCCATCTTTTTTCTGATACGGTTCCTTCTCATCGAAGATGGCCAGGTGCCCGACAAAGAAGTCCATATAGAAAGCGATCGCCTGATTGTACAGCGTTAGCGTATCCAAAATGGCTTTGCGCTTGCCGGGGTTCATCTCCTTGTGAATTCCCAGTTTGATCGTTTTAATGACCGTCGCCATGATTCTCACCTCCGTCCATCTCATCCATTAGCTTTTTTGTCCTTTGTCGGAACTCCTGTGATCGTTTGCCGTACAGCCTGGCCGAAAACACGGTCACGATGGTGAGCAGGTCTTGAACCAACTCTTCCTGAGATGATTTCGGTTCGGTTTTGTGCGTCACTTCTATGGTGACTCTGTGACTGCTCAGGAACCGTTCGAGGTAGCGATACCCCAACCGTGCCAGTCGATCCGGAAACTCGATGAGCACGCGCTCCATCCGGTGCTCTTCGGCAAGCTTTAGCAAGGCTGACAGTTGTTTGCGATTCTCGTTGATGCCGGACGCCTGCTCAGAAAAGACGCGCACCACGTCATAGCCATGCTCTACGGCGTAGGTGTGCAATCGATCGACCTGACGCTGTAGATTGCCGTCCGCTTTTTGCTTCGCGGAGGATACGCGCGCGTAAATGACCACCCGGCTTCCAATCGGCATGCCAACCAGACGCTTCACCTCATCCGCGCTGAACAATCGCTGATTTCCAGGAGAGCGAATTGCCTTGAGTTTGCCGTCTTTTTCCCATCGGCGGATCGTCTGTACGCTTAATCCGAGCATGTCGGCCACTTTTCGAATCGGCAAAAACCGTTGCTTATCCATGACCATATTTTATCATAGATAAGCATCAATAAATAGCTAGTTTCAACCTCGTGAAAGGAAATACACTTTACACCCACATGCGGGTCGAGCTTGATTTTGATATAGAATATTTTACCATCTATAGTCTTGCGAAAGATCCACACAGGGCACGGATCACCGCTATCATCGGGGAGCGGCCCTTTGGCATAGTCGTTTGACGTCAATTTACAAAGGGTGCGGAAAACGTCGTTCGATTTTAGACCGTGTTTTGCAAGCGCCTGCAGGTTCTTTGCGCGAGGAATCAGCACAAATTTCCCGCTCTTTAGCTCCTGTTGTACCTGGTCCAAAAAGTCCTCCAACACGATTTTCTCCCCTTCGATTGACATTATACAACAACGATTCGATAGCCACAATCATTTGATTGCGTTTTTAACAAAATACTATCTCCACGAGTATTCAGAGGAGCTTTTTTGAAGCCCGTTTTCCCAGTGAATGAATTATAATGGGAGACTGCTTAACCCGACGCTTCCCGCGGCTCACCATTCACATGCACAAGTCGATACCCTTCGGGCAGGGTCGCCTTGACGCCCAATTTCCTTAAAGGGCTGCGCCACATCAGGATCAAATTCAATCCCTGCAAACTGACAGCCATGCCAAACACCACAATGCATCCGAAACGCTGCGCCAGGAACCCGCCGACCGTCGATCCAACGGGAATCATGATCCACGCCAGCATCGAATGGACACTGGTTACCCGACCCCGGATAACATCTGGCACATGCAACTGGCGAAAGGACGCCGATTGCACATTCCACAGCACCATCCAAACGCCATTCAAGGCCGCTGCGATGACAAGACCGTATGGCGAGGCAACGGTCGCGAACAGAAGCGAAGGCACAAGGGACAAAAAGCGGCTCGTCAGCATCACGCTTCCGCTTCGAAACCGGTCACTCACCATGGAACTGCCCATCGAACCAGCGAACAGTCCCGCCCCGAACGCCCCCAGAATGACGGCCGTCCACCCTGCAGATAAATGAAGCACGTCTCGACTGTAAAAAACGAGAATCGAAAATGAAGCAAAATTGGCGAAGTTCGAAATCGACATGATGAACGCACTGCTGCGGAGCATGGGATCGCGAAGAAGAAAACGCAAGCCAACCAACGAGCGATCAGGCCGCGTATCGCGGCTGCTAAGAGTCGCCTGCAGCGGTGTCTTGATAAACCAGACAAGCAGGCCCGCGATCAGATACGATAGTGCGTCGAACGACAACGCCCATACCACGGGCAGCACGGCCATCAGCGCTCCACCGAGCGTGGGACCGACCATCGCTGCAACGGCGTTTCCCCATTGCATGAGGCTGTTACCCTGGTGAATGGCATCGGACGGCAGCACCCTCGGAAGAACCGACGATTTAGCTGCGTTGAACCAGACAGAAATCGCGGCGTTCAAAAATGATGCGATGTAAATATCCATCATGCTCAAGTGGCGTGCCTCGTACAACAAAGGCAGGTTGAACAAAATCAGGGCGCGAAGCACATTTGTCCAGATCAGTAGACTTTTTCTGTTCCATCTGTCAGCCATCGCTCCCGCTATGACAGAAAAGAATACATACGGAATAAATTCGAGGGCGATGGTCAGGCTGGATTGCAAGGCTGAGTGCGTGATCACAAGAACCAGCCATGGAAGCACAATCACGGATACATTGGTTCCCAAGGACGATACTGTTTCGCCGGTGAACCAAAGCCAAAACTCCGGATATGACAGGAGTAGTTTTCTTCGATACTGGGCTGCTCCGGATATCATGACCGTTCACCTTCCAGCCCGACATACTCCGCCAAACGCGGTCCCAATCGCCCGACGTTCTTTGCTTCCAACGTGTAAACACCATTCTCCGTCCGCACCAATCCAGCGCTGCGAAGCAGCAACAAATGGTGATGGGCGGTCGATTTCGCCAAATCGAGCAACTGACCGAGTTCCGTCACCGACCGCGGCGAGCGGTGGAGCAACTGCAGAATCCTCACCCGATGCACATCCCCGACCGCCTTGTGAAGATTAGCCACCTGAAGCGCTGACTGATGCTCGCGTTGACCGGGCATCCGTTCGTCGGCGACAGGATAGTAATAGATGCCGGTCTCCGGCATTCGATTGAAAATGGTAAACGGTCGATAGGAGATCTGCGGCGCCAGCCATATCCGCCTGATCATCGGTTCTGGTTGCAGTTCGGTCCCGTTTGTGGCGCGTCGCACAAGTTCGGCGGGAGACATTGTGGAGACAAGTTGTTGTACAGCTTCTCGATCGGACTCCAGGGCCTCCAGCACTGCTTCCTGGTGCGGCATTGCTTCATACCACCCGAGCAAGAGTCGGCGAAGATGCAGCCCGATTTGCTCGGGCGAAGCGGCAAGCAGATATTGCAAGTTGGGAAGAACCAATGGATCTTCCCGGAAGTCTCGCAATAGCTCCGTTCGTGCTTTCTCGTCGCCTGCCAAAGCCGCTTCCAGTCTCTCCTCGTTCCGTTCCCCCAAGTACGGCGCAGCCAGTGCGGAAATAGCCGTTCCCAACGTGGACATCCACTCACTGAAATGGGAAACGTGAGCGGTCAGCGAAATAGTGGACAAATCAGGGCAGCGATGGGCCAGAAACAGCAAACTGCGCCAGGTATGGACCTTGCCTGCGAGATTGACCTCCGCTCTGGTCTGTGATGACGCAGTGGCAATCATCGCTTGCCACTGTTCCGGAGTTCTCTCCAGTTTATCCACCATCGTCGGCCAGGTGTAAGCCGCAACGCCTAACGCGCATTCATAGACGGGAGAACATGTGACCACGATTTCGTATGTATCCTGTTGCGCTGTCAAATTCACGGCAGGCATGCAATCACTCCTCCAGATCTTGTTCTCAGGAGCTTTGTCTCCAAAATGTATCTCATGATCTTTGTATCAAATATATCATGTTCGATATTCTTCGAACAGGCGACGCCGCGAAATCAGTTTGAACCTCGGATGTATTCCTCCAGGGCCCGAATGACTTCACAACGTCTCAAATACGCCACCGAGACTTATGTCCAAGTCGTCGAATATGCCGACGCTTACCATATCGTCCCGGCCATAAACTTTCGGTTCCGTAAAAGTATTGCCGTCCAACTGGTAAACCTCAACGAGTTCATGCACAGGATCAATGATCCAGTATTCGCGTACGCCCGATCGCCTGTACAGCCTTAATTTAATGCTTTTGTCCTTCAAAGCAGTGGACGGGCTCAGAACTTCCACAACCATGTCGGGAACACCCACACATCCCCGGGGCTGTATCTTCGAAGGGTCACACACTATCGTTATATCAGGTTCGACGTGCTCCCGTTCTTTGCCCGTCATCCATACGCCAAACGGTCCCGGAAATACCCTGCACGTTTTGCCCCTCAGATAATTCCGAAATTCCGTTGCCAGGTTGATGACCACACTTTGGTGTTCCGACGAAGGCGGCGGCGACATGTCGTAGATAATGTCGTCAATCACTTCATGGCGTTCAAAAACGTCTCCGGCCTTCGGCATGTCCTTGGCTTCCATTATCTTTCATTCCCTTCCGCATCACATTCAGATCACAGTTCGTCAGGCCGGCTCACTGTCAACTTGTTCACGCGGAAATCCTTTGCATTAAAAGTAACAATATGCGCCGGCTTCTTGGTCTTTGCATACGCAGCGAGGTACGCATCGACAAAGTCAACTTGCCTCTCCTGGCCGAATCGAGCAAAAGCCTCAACCATGACTGTCTTTTCCTCGGTTTCGACGCCGTCGAGGTCCATGAATTTGAGCATGGCTTTAGAAATGTCTTGCCTGTCAATTCTCATCGCATGGCGCAGGGTGTCACAGCATTCTATCGCGATTACCATGGACAGCCTGAGTTTGATTTGTCCGCGCTCTGCCTTTTTCACCAGGGCCGCCGACTTGGGGGAGTGATCGTCATGATCATTCAACAGGTATCGAAATATCACATTGGTATCAAGCCACACCACTGGTGCTGCAGCCGTCGTCACTTACTCATGTCCCCTTGTCGGATATTCTTCTGCTTTGCGATTTTGGGCGATCTGACGGATTTCATCCCAGTCGCGATTGCGCATTGCTGGGTGAACCTTCGCCTTCAAGATCCCGAAAAGATCGTCAGACGTTGGTTTTTTTTCAATTCGCACGACCATCGTATGATCGTCAAGTGCGCGGAAGACAACGCGATCTCCCTTTTCCGCTTTCAGCACATTCCGGATTTCGATTGGAATGACAATCTGTCCACGGCTGGAGAGGACGCTGGAAGCCCGCGCTCCGCCTGCCTTTGCTGCCGCCGCAAGCCGACCGGACGTGTTCCGGCGAACCCGCAGCGGAGCCATGCGACGATCCTTTCGCTTCATATTTTCCTTCCTGATCGTGTCTGGCGCCGTGGTCATTGAATCTTCCTCCCCCACTTCCTTCTTGTCTGCCATTATAACACTTCCCTTCACGCGTTGATAAGACGCCCGCTTCATGACTTACTCCATATTTGTATTCTTGCCATACCCGGAGGCTTTCAAATTCTTGCCCCCTCCATCAAGCGGCGTTTCCCTGCCAGCCCGTGTCCGTATATAATCGGGCTGAGGGTGATGAGATGAACGAAACATGGTGGCAAGCAGTTGTCAACTGTGACCAGCGATTTGACAGCGTCTTTTACTACGGCGTCGCCACGACCACAATTTTTTGCAAACCCTCCTGCCGTTCGAGGGATCCACGACAGGAGAATGTACGTTTCTTTCACAGTGTGGATGAAGCCCGGAACAAGGGCTTTCGGGCCTGCAAACGGTGTAAGCCTGAGGAGCCCAAGTGGTATGCGGACACTGAGATCGCCGTTCGGATCAACGAACTGATCGACAGACGATATGCGGAACCATGGACGCTTGCACGGTTTGGCGAAGAATTGCACATGAGCCCCTACCATGTTCAGCGCATGTTCTCAAGGGCAACTAACACATCCCCAGCGAAAGCCCTGTTGGCCAGGAGACTGCAGGTTGCGAGGCAAGAACTCCTCGGCGCCTCTGACTCTATCACCGACATCGCTCTGGCGGCCGGGTTCCGCAGCGGCGCCCACTTTTCGAGCGTGTTTCTGAAAGAAAGCGGATGTACGCCGAGTGAATATCGCCTGACCCACCAAACCCGCACGCGTTAGCGCGGTTTCGATGCCAAAGAAATGGACTCAAACACGAACAGGCCCCCCACTGTGAGAGTTCATTTTATGGACATCACGGTCCCATCTGTCATCCGTTTGAGTTCTGCAGGCGTCAGACGAAACACCGCCCTGGGATGGCCGGCCGCCGCCCAAATCAGGTCATATCGAAACAGATCCTCGTCGATGACCGTCTGTATTCGTTCATGATGGCCAATAGGGGGGACACCGCCGATGACAAATCCGGTATGTACGCGGACGAAATCGGCGTCCGCTTTGCCAAGCGCTTCCCCGATCCACTGGGCCATGATGTTCTCGTCAACCCGATTCACGCCACTCGCGACAATCAGAAGCGGCTTCCCGCTCACTGCCAGGCGAAAGATCAGGGACTTCGCAATCTGCGCCACGTCGCAGCCCACTGCCCGCGCCGCTTCCGCCGCGGTTCGGGTGCTGTCAGGCAGCTCCACGACTTCGTTTGCAAAACCTTGCTCTCGCAGTGCACCCTGCACACGCAGAGCGCTCTCTTTATACGCCATACGCCATTCCTCTCCTCCACAATCATGTGGGAGAGCGGTCGCAGCACCCGCTCTCCCGCTCTATGTGCTGCTGAACGCTTGCTGGAATCTGGGTTGTCACTGCTCCCCTTGCATGATCATTCTCTGACGGCGAGCACCACGCCCGCCAAGATCAGGCCGGCGCCCGCCCAAAATGCGAGTCCCACCTGCTCTCCCAGCACGAGCCAGCCGAGCAGGGTTCCCACGAGCGGCTGAAAGAAAAAATACAGGCCGCCCGTCGCCGCGTCGACCATCTGCAGCCCCTTGCTCCACAGAAAAAATGCGCCCGCCGTCGACACGATTCCCAGATACAGGACACCCGCCCAAAGCACTGGCCGCGACAGAACCGTAAGGATCACTGTGTCCATGTGCGGCAAGGCGGCCGGGCTGATGATCACCGTGGCGACCAGCATCGCGTATGTCGTCACGACAATGAGTGAGCACCCCTCGGACACACGTTTTACGAGCACCGACATGAGCGCCCAGGTGAGCGCCGCCACTGCAAGCACCAACGCGCCCAGACGGTAGGACGGACTGACATTTCCGAGACCGACGATCAGCAGCACCCCGAACGTCGCAAGAGCGACGGACAGCGCCTTTTTCCCCGTGATCCGTTCCCCGAGCAACAGCCTGGCAAACACCACCATGAAGGCGGGTGTGGCCGATGTGATCAGCGAGCCCATCTGCGCCGATGACAACTTGGTTCCCAGAAACTGCGCCCAGATCGACGCCGCGTACCCTATCGCGCCAATGGCCAGCACAAGCCCGATATCCCGCCGGCGAATGCGCCAGGACTGGCGGGTCAGCACCCCTATGCCAGTCAAAAAAAACAGCGCCACGACAAAGCGCAACCACACCAGTTCGAGCGGCGCGACCACCTGCAGGACGACCTTGCTGACCACGTACATCCCGCCCCAGATACTCGCCGCAAGGCCAAGATAAAAACTGCCCAGATACCGCCTGTTCATCCCGTTCCCCTCCGTCATGAGTGAACTGTCCTGCCCCTGACAGAAGGGAATCCATCCGACCCTCGATCAGGAGCGAAGGGATGTCGGTACATCGTTTTCAAATAACGGCCTATAGTACATTCCGGACACCTCCTACCGGTGGGACATCTTCTTCTCTTCCTCGTACAATCGCTCAATGACAAATTGCTTCAACAACGTTTGATATCCCTTGTGCTTTTTCTCAGCCAATTCTTGCAATCGTTCGAGAGTGTCCATGTCCATGCGAATCGTTATTGTCTTTGCATCAGTTCTCCTAGGCGGCATTTCAGACTCATCCAGTGGACGGGCATGCAACAGAAAGTCTTCAGTCAATTCATGTGTATCCCAAAACTCGGCTGACTCCTTATCGGTCATATCTTTCGGTATTTCATTGGGGTCAATCACAGGTTTCATATTCGTTATCGGCTCCTCCTACGAAATGCGTGTCTCTCTCCATCGTTCAAATCTCTGGCTGTAATGACACGGTACATGCCATCTCGGACTACATACACAACGAACAACAGTCGCCCGTCTTCTGTATGTCCGACAATCCCCTTCTTGCCCTTGTCATGTACATCAAATCCAACTCGTTCGGGATCTGTCATTGCCTCTTCGGCCTCATAAGAGGCCACGTCATGTCTTGACAGGTGTTCCTCATTATCTGCATCCCAATCGAATTCTGGTGGCAATGGCGCACCTCCGACTTACGGATCCCACAATTATAGGTATAATTATATGTACATCGCGCTGATTATTCAACAGCGCGATGTACATCATTTCATTGGGCGCGCATGCACTGTTCAAATTCGTGAAATCTACCGCGTCTCCCGTCAAACCCGCCGTGCGCTCACTTCCTTCTTCACTTGCAAAGGGGGAAGCAGGAATTCCATGTCTTGGAGCAACAGTTGGCCCGCCAGCGCGTGTCCCTTGGCATTTGGATGCCAGCCATTCGCCTGGTACGGCTGATAACTCTGCCCATGCTGCTGCAGCCATGACATCATCTGGCTGTACACCGGACACATCGCCACACGCGGATCATGCAGCGACGCCGCCACGGACTGTTCCGCTTCAAAATACAGATCGGGAGTGGCCTTCGGGCCATTGATCGCGGCGGCGGCGGTCACCGGCGGCGTTACGACCCATACGAACTGGGCTCCGCCCTTCAGAGCAGTCTGAATTTCGGCGCGCAGCGCCTGCTGAAATGCGCTCACGGACGTATGGTCCACCGCATCGTTCAGACCGCCCCACGAAAGGATCACCCAGTTCGGCCGGGTCTGCGCGATCACGGCAGAGAACCGGCTGCTCATTTGCATAATGGACATTCCGGGATCGGCCCGGTGCGCCAGCGCCACATGCACGTGAGACAGCCGCGCCCACCCACGCAGCGCGCGGGAGATATAGCCGCCCTTCGTATCGACCCACCCCGCCGCGATGGAACCTCCAAATACATCCACGCGCACTGGCGCATTCCATCTCCAGGTACGAAACATGGCCAGCGCCACGCTTCGGTTGGCGACTGTCGGCATCCCTCCGCCGAAACCTTGTGCGCCATAGAACGCTGTGTTTGATGTCTGCAAATTGGCGTTTAGTGCTTGTCCTTGGCCCATATGGCCGCGAAGCGCAAAAGCTGCGACGACCAGCGCCGCAGTCACTGTCAAAGCAACGGCAATCCAACTGCCTTTTTTCTTACCCACTGCAAACCTCCACTTTATTGATTCCCTTATCCGCACATTCCTCGTCCACGCAGCACACAACATGATATCCCTTGCGGAGTCTCCCGTCAAAAAAACAACCCTGAGTCCCTCCATCCATCACATTGTCGTCACAATCACGGGTTATTCTGGCGACAGCGGTAAAATGCATGGTTGACCCGCTGCGGCCACACTTGAAATCGGCAGGGAGCATGTGTGCTATGCTGTGTGCGAAAGGAGCGGTCAAAGATGATGAACGGCTGGATGGGGGGCGCCTGGAGTCCCTGGCTTGCAGTGACCATGTTTCTGCAAATGGTCGTTTCCCTGGCGTTTGTGGTCGCGGTGATCTGGGGGATCACGCGTTTTTTCCAGCGCGCGCAGACGCCGAACCCGGAACAGGATCGGGCCTTGACGATTTTGCGCGAACGGTACGCGCGCGGAGAGATCGATGAAGAAGAGTTTCAACGAATGAGAGAGATCCTTTTGCTTGAAAGCACTGGCTCCCGTTAATACTTATCAATCACAGCTATTGCTCATCGGCCACATGGAGGGGCAGCGACACGCTCACCCGCGTGCCGACCCCCGGTTGACTCTCGATCTGCCACTCTCCGCCATGCGCCTTCACGATCTCGCGCACCACGGTCAAGCCCAGCCCCACTCCTCCCGGATGTTGAGAACGATCGCTGCGGAAAAATGGCTGCGCTATTTGCGCGACAACGGAGGGCGCCATGCCCGGCCCCTGATCCGCAACCTCAATGCGCAGGTTGCCTTTGCGCGCAGTGGCGGACAGAGTCACCGTCCCGGACCGATCCGCATAACGAAGTGAATTCTCCAACAAATTGAACAACATCTGCTCGATGCGTTGCTCATCCATCAGGACCTCCGGCAGCGCAGGGTCCCATTCGGCCACGAAACGCAATCCCGCTTCTGTCGCACGGGGCAAAAATTTGTCCGCCGCGCGCTGCAGCACAACGGTTGGCTCCGCGATGCAAAGCTCCAGGCGAAACTGGTCCGCTTCCGCCCGCGCGATGAGAAGGAGATCCTCCACCAGTCTGGAGAGCCGCGCCGATTCATCGTGAATATGCTTGACATAATCAGCTCGCTGGTGAGGATCGCGCACCATATCGTCGCGCAGGGCGGCGCTGTATCCCATGATGTACGTGATCGGCGTACGCAACTCATGTGCGACTGCCGTCAGGAATATTTTCCGCTCCTGTTCCTGAGAGCGCAGGATGTGGGCGAGCCGCAACAAAGAGTCCGCCAGCACCGCGATCTCAAGGTCTGCGCCCTTGGGAACCGAAATATCCCAGAGGCCTTGTTGCAGTTGACGCGCCGCGCGTTCCAGCAGTCGCAGCGGAGAAATCAGCCACCGTGACAGCAGCCAGGTCAGCAACCATCCCACCAGGATGACCGTGAGCCCAAGCCATGCAAATGTTTGCAGCAAACCTGTCATCGACAGCGCGGATTCAGGCAGAGCCAGGATCAGAGTTTGCGCTGGACTGCGCAGTGTCGTTTCAACCACGATCCAGGACTGCCCACGCCATGTTACAGATCCCAGTAAAGAAGAGCCGGAGCGGGCGGTGACGGCTTGCAGACGCGGAAAAGCGCCATGCGCCAATGAACTCTGCGAACTGTAGAGAATATTCTCATGCGCGTCGGTCAACAGTATGGTCACGGGGCTTCCGTCCGCCGCATTCAGGCGCAATACCCCGGCGGCCTGGCGCAGAAGCCCGGCCGCCGAGTTTGCGCCCGCTGTTTTCGGTCGCGGCGTTGGGCGAGCCTGGGAGTTCTCAACCCATACGGCGAGCAAACGAGCTTCCGAGGCCATCTGACGCACTGCTTGCTGTGTGACGGCCTGGTCATAGAGTTCCATGCTGACGTAAACGAAGGAAAAGGTCAAAATCAAGACGATGAGCGTCATGTACAGCGTCAGTCGATGGAATAGCCGCCAACCCTGAAAAGAGCGGTGAAACGCCGCGCGCATTGGCTTATTCACCGCCCGCCGGTCCCTGGGCGGGCTCACAGCGGTACAGGTAGCCAACCCCTCTCATCGTTTCGATATGCACTTGCGAGGCCCCCGCCTCCCGCAGCTTTTCCCGCAGCGATTTGACGTGGGTATCGACGGTGCGCTCATCGCCGAGGTAGTCGATCCCCCAGACGAGATCGAGCAGTTGCTCACGGTTGAACACACGCTTCGGGTGGCGCATCAGAAAGTGAAGCAGATCGAACTCCCGCCGGGTGAGCGCGAGCGGAGCGCCGCGAACCATAAAGGCGCGAGCGGCTTCATCCAGGGTGGCCTCGCCGCAACGCGTCAATTGGGAACGTTTTGCATCTGTCCTTCGCAGCAGCGCTTCCAGCCGGGCCAACAGTTCGCGATAGTCAAAGGGCTTGCTCAAGTAGTCGTCGGCCCCGGCATGCAGACCTTCCACGCGGTCTTCCACGTCGCCGCGCGCCGTCAGCATGAGGATGGGAACATCGGTGCTGCGGCGCAAGATGCGACACAGTTCTACGCCGGAGAGATCGGGCAGCATCCAGTCAAGGATGACCATCGACACCGTATGCCGACGCGACAAAGAGAGGGCTGCGGCCGCATCACCCGCTTCCACCGTCTGCAATCCCGCCGTTTCGCAGTACATCCGCAACAGCTCTCGCATGCCCGGTTCATCGTCGACAAGCAGCACAACGGGGGACTGCGGTTCCATGATCGCTCGCCTCGCCTGTGGTTTACATTCTTCACACATCACAATTCCATCACAGAGTACAGGTACAATGCAACTGCAGGGTGATAAAAATAAGCGAGGGAGTGGGCAAACATGATGGGATTCGGTTATGGGCCCGGCTTTAGTCCAATGTACGGAATATTGGCCATGGGAGGGATGGGGTTGTTCTGGCTCCTGGTTTTGGGTGCGATCATCTGGGGCGTCGTGCATTTCAACCGACAGCGGACGCACTCCCACGATGAAAACCGCAGCATTGATATTTTGCGCGAACGGTACGCCAGAGGCGAGATTGACGAGGAAGAATACGAACATCGGTTGAGCCGCCTGAAGTAGCTTCTCGCGATGTACAGAAGCGGCGCGCGGGAAACGCGGACTCCGGCCGCCCCTGCAACCGTCCACCCTGTCTTTGACGACCGCGCCAAAGACAGGGTTGCTTTAATACTTGCAATAGTATAGTATTAGAAAAGATTCAACGGATGAAAATCTCGCGTTTGAAGGAGTTTGATCACGGATGGCGAAATTAGCGTTCTGGATTACAGCGGGACCCACCATGGTCGATAAAGCGTTGGCCAATCTTGTTCTCGCGACACGCTTGAAAACAAATCGCGAACAGGACGTTGAGGTATATTTCTTCGGCCCCGGCGTTGACTTGGCGGGACATGCGCAGGGGCAGTTCGCGGAAGCCCTCAAGGCGCTGATGAGCAGCTCGGTTCCGGTGGGCGTTTGCCCTGCCAATGCCACTCAGTATGAGGTTACGGCGGTTCTTACGGAACAGGGCGTGAAGATGGAACCAGCGGGAGAGGCCTTGGTGCGACTCGTCGAAGAAGGGTACCAAATTATCGGAGTGTAACATGCGTGTCCGAAAAGGGTCGATGCAGGACTCTTTTCGGACTAGTTTTAACAGTGCTTGGGAGGCTGCCATGGAAAAAGAGTACGATGTCGTCGTGATCGGCGGCGGCGCGGGCGGGTTGCAGGCCGCCATTCATTCCGGACGTTACCACTGGCGCACGTTGGTGATCGACCGTGGGAAAGGCCGGACATTTTACACTCCCGTCTATCACAACCTGCTGGGTTACCCAGACGGAGTTTCTGGGGCAGAACTGCTGTCAAAAGGCAAACAGCAGGCGAAAAAATACGGCGTCGAGTTCTTGATGAAGATTGTCACAAACATCACAAAAGACGAAGACGGCATGTTTACGATCACCGCCCAGCGGCGCAAAGAGCACCGGGAAGGGTCGCATGAACACATTGATGTTGTGCGCGCGCGTAAAATCGTGCTGGCAACAGGAATCATGGATCGGCATCCCGATGTGCCCGACGTCTATCACTGGGCGGGATTCAGCATCTATTACTGTCCGGACTGCGATGGGTATGAGATCACGGACGAGCGGGTTGTTGTGATCGGCAGCGGAAACAGCGGGCCAGGGTTGGCGAATACTCTGTTGTCCTGGACCGATGACATCGCCGTCGTGAACATTGACCCGACAAAAGAGATCAGCGACCAGTGGAAGACGGTCATGGCGGACCATGGCATCCCCATTTATACGGGACCTGTCAAAGAATTTGTGGGGAAAGACAGGCATTCGATCGAGCAGGTTATCCTGGAGGACGAGACGGTCATCCCTTGCAACAAGGTTTTCTCTGCGCTCGGCATGTACAGTGTGCACTCCGAACTTGGCAAAAGAATCGGTGTAGAAACACTGGACAATGGGCATATCGTGGTCGACCCGCGCACGAAACAGACATCGGTGGACGGAGTGTGGGCGGTCGGGGACGTGGTGGCGCATTCGCAGCAGGTGATGATTGCCATGGGCGAAGGAGCTCAAGCTGCCATCTGGATCAACAAGAGTTTGCGCAAGGAAGGTTTGTTGCCCATGCGCAAGCGCCTGACGGCGCTCGCCGCAGTAAAGGACTGAACGGGGTGCGTGCAGTGGCGCAAAGGGAACCATCCGAAGTAATGCAAAACCCGTTGGCTCCAAAGACGTCAAATTCGCGATGGACGGCGTTGTTTTGGATTACTCTGTCGGAATTGTTGGTCATGAGCGTATGGTTCAGCGCATCGGCCGTTGTGCCGGCTCTGGTTCAGGCCTGGCGCGTCTCCGGATCAGCCGTCGTGTGGTTGACATCCGCGGTGCAACTGGGGTTTGTGGTTGGCGCCCTGGCCAGCGCGACCTTTGGACTGCCGGACCGGATTCGACCACGCACGCTTATGGGATGGGGCGCTCTCGGCGCAGGACTCTCCACGGCAGCCATTCTGCTGTTTCCTGACGGCGGGCCATGGCCCTTCATTCTGCGTGGATTGACGGGCGTGTTTCTGGCTGTCGTTTACCCGGTCGCGGTTCAGTGGGTGTCGACATGGTTTCCACAGAAGCGGGGTCTCGCCGTCGGCGTCCTGATCGGGGGCCTCACCGTCGGATCAGCATTGCCCCACCTGCTGACGGGTCTCCCGCTGTTGCACAACTGGCAGGGGGTCATGGGGGGAAGCGCTGTGTTGGCGGGCGTTTCCTGGGCCTTGGTCCTGTGGGTGGTTCCGGAAAACCCTGTTCCCTTCACCGCGCCCATATTTCGATGGAATAGCGTGGGAGCCGTTCTTCGCGACCGCCCGGTCATGTTGGCCAACCTTGGGTATTGGGGACACATGTGGGAACTTTACGCCGTGTGGACCTGGCTGCCCGGATTTCTTCTGGCCAGTTGGTCTCCGACGTTGCCCCATTTGCACATTGGTCAACTGGTCGGCTGGGCGAGTTTCGCGGCCATTGGACTCACCGGTGTGCTTGGCGCCCTGGCTGGAGGATGGCTCGCCGATCGCTTTGGCCGCACCGCCGCGACCACGGCGGCGCTGCTGGTGAGCGGCGCCATGTCCCTGGCCGTGGGCCTCACTTTCCGGCGCAGCGTCTGGCTGACCCTGCTGATAGCCCTGATCTGGGGATTCAGCGTGATTGCCGATTCGGCGCAGTTTTCTGCGGCCGTGACGGAACTCTGCCCAGCAAGCCGACAGGGGAGCGCTCTCACCATACAAATGGCCGTTGGCTTTCTGATTACGATTGTCTCCATTAACTTGGTGGGAATCGCGGAACCCGTTCTGGGATGGTCGCACGTTTTCATTTTACTGGCTGCGGGGCCGCTTGTCGGCATTGTGGCCATGCTGCGGCTGCGCAGCCGCCCGGAGGCAAGCCGCATGGCGAATGGCCGACGCTAGTGATGCGCAATCGAACCCAGAAACCGGCCTTCCAGAGGGGATGAGCCCATGCAATCGTGGAAAGAGATCCCGTGTCCGATTCAACGTACGGCGATGGTGTTCGCCGATGTATACACCATTATGATCGTTCGCAACTTAATGGCGGGGCCGCTCCGTTTCACTCACTTGGCGGAGTCGGGAATCAATCCGCGAACCTTGACGGAACGGCTGAAACTCCTCGTGGACAATGGCGTCCTGATCCGCCGCGTGTATGCGGAACGGCCTCCTCGTGTGGAATATTCGCTGACTGAGAAGGGCCAGGCGCTGATTCCGGTGCTGAAAGCGCTTCAGGCATTCGGTGAACGGTGGATGCCGATGTCGGACGCCGCGGATCAATGCGAAGACGAAGCTCCGCCGCCCACTTTCACGTCCCCCGCGAGCCGCGGTGGGGTTAGGTGAACTGGTCTATCCCGAAAATACGGTGGTCCCTGCCTGTCAGGACGGATCATGCATGCCGCTGCCGCTCAGACAGCCGCGGCCTAAAGGCCGCTAATACTCGCTGCAGCGGCGTGCATGATCCGTCCTGGCGAGAGCCCCCCGCTGTCGCACAACTCGCGACGGGCGCAATATATGACTCCTCCCTGAGCGGGCTTTACACCTGTGACAAACTTCGCGGCGCCATTTTCATTCACTCGTGGTTAGGGGGTCTCCCCAGTCAGTTCAGCCGCTGCAGCGGCCTGTTAGCGGGTCCCTCCACAACCTCGCCGTCATACGAAAATCGCGATCCATGGCAGGGACAATCCCAGGTTCGATCGCCGTCGTTCCACACACCTGCACACCCCAGGTGTGTGCAGGTGGTATCCACCAGGTGCACATGTCCTTCATCGTCTCTGTATCCTCCCGCATGTGCGCCATGGAACATAACGGAGCCGCCCTCCCGCTTCGCCAGATCATCGGCGCTCTTCAGAGGCATGTCAAATTTCCCTTCGATAAGATGGGCGGCGACGTTGGCATTCTGCGCAAGAAATGTCCTCAGACTGGGATCGGCGTAGAAGCGCGACGGAGTGTACAAGGACGCGTAGGGATTGTCCCGCTCCAGCACCCTGTCCCGCAGAATATGCGCGGCGGCCGTTCCTGTGGTCATGCCCCATTTTCGGTAACCGGTCGCCACAAGCACATTCGGACGATGGGCTGCAATTTCCCCGATGTAGGGCACTTTGTCCAGCGTGATGAGGTCCTGATTCGACCAGCGATAGAGAATCTCCTTGAGACCCAGCACGTCCCGGCCAAATACCTCCAGAGCCCTGTAATGCTCCAGGGTGTCATTCCCCTGCCCAGTCCTGTGACTCTCGCCGCCAATCAGCACCATCTCTTCGTTGTTGATCTTCACGGATCGCAGTGAACGCGTCGGGCTGTCGGCGCTGATATACATGCCGCCAGGATACTTCCCCTCCGTCCGGGCGGCGATGACGTAGCTTCTGTCGGCACGCATCCGTGTAAAATAGAATCCCTGTCCATCGTAAAAGGGGAAATGCGAACAGGCCAGCACCCTGGCTCCGGTGACGCGACGACCATCGCGCGTCACCACCGCCGGCTGATTGCCGTCTTCCACGTCGATCGCAACGACGTTTTCAAATATGTGTCCGCCCTTGTCCACGATCGCCTGAACCAGACGGGCCAGATAGCGAAGGGGATGAAACTGGGCCTGCCGCTTCATGGACAATGCGCGCCGGACCGGAATCTGAAACGGGATGGCGTCGACAAGCTCACCGTCGACGCCCAATTGCTGATAGGCCTCATATTCCTGTTCAACTTGCTTGGCGCCGCGGTCGGTCGTCGCATAGATATAGGCGTCTTCTTCGTGAAAGTCACAGTTGATCCGTTGTTCCTGGATGGTCTCCCTGATAAAACTGAGCGCATCTCCGTTGGCTTCATAGTAGAGACGCGCTTTGGATTTTCCCATGTGACGGATCAATTCGTCGTAGATCAAACCATGCTGCGCGGTGATCTTGGCCGTCGTATATCCGGTTGTGCCATGCAACAGCGTATCCGCTTCCAATAACGCCACTGTCAACCCTTCATGGACCAATAGATACGCTGCAGTTATCCCTGTAATCCCGCCCCCCACAATTACAACATCCACCTGCATATCGTTCTTTAGTGGAGGAAACGTCTGCAAATGGACAGAATCAAGCCAATACGCTTCTGGAATCTCTGGCAGCCTGACATGAGAATGATGTTCCGGCACGTGCAGTCCCCCGCTCATTGATCTGTGTCATGACTCTGTCTTCCCCCAACTCGGAAGACGCTATACAACCGCCCCATTGCATATATGATATTCCTATAGTAATATGTTCATTGGAGGTGAGTCGCGTGCCGGGACATTATCTGCGCGTTCAAGAAGCAGCGTCCTTATTGGGAGTTGCTCCCCCAACTATCCGTTGGTATTGTTCGCAGGGTCTTCTTCCCACGTACTGGATTGGAAGGGGTCAGACTGGACATCGACGCTTTTCCTATACGGACGTTGCGGCGCTCGGGGCACATCTGGGGCGCAGTGTCCCTCCTGAAAAGGCATGGGATCTGGCGTCGCCATGGAACCTGAAGAGGATCGCAGAGTATTTGGGGCTGTCCGACAAGTTCCTGATCAGCACGGGTGCGGCGGCATCCGGCGTAGCATTGAGTTGGCCTGAATTGCAGGACCTGGAGCGCAGCATTTACGGCGACCACCCTGACAAAGCGGAAGAGGAGCGTGCAGACGACATGAACCAAGAACAAGAAGCGACGGCGGACGGCGACGAGCCCGAACCTGTACACCAGCATGGACGCGGGCGTCGGCATCATTGTCATTGCGAAGACCCACAACACCGGGGAGGCCGCGGACCTGGATTCGGTCCGCGAAACGGCCCGGGGCGGCCGCCCATGTTTGGAGCGTGGGCGTCACGGATGCACTGGCAGAACGCAATGACACCACCGGTTGATCCCACTGATCTGCTCACGCTGAAAAGCGCCAAGCGACACCTGGAGGCCCAGAGAGCGGATCTGGAGGATCAAATCGCCGAACTCACGCGCCAGATTGAAACGCATCCGGATCATGAGTCGTGAGAAATGGAAAAAGGGATCCCCGCTGGGGATCCCTCCGCTGCCTATGGACGCTCCTGCGCTCCCAACTCCAGTTGGACACTCTCCTCCACGCGATCGGAAAACGCGGACACCCCCGCGGCCACAGGCAACGTGAAATTGATGCGGGCGCCCTTGCCCCGATCGTTGGCGGCCCAAATCTGGCCGTCGTGCGCCTCCACAATCGACTTGCAAATCGCCAAACCTAGACCGCTGCCTCCGACCGCACTGCGATTGCGCGAAGGATCCGCCTTGTAAAAGCGTTCAAAAATGAACGGTAAATCCTTCTCTTTGATGCCGGCCCCCGTATCCTCAATGACAAAGAGAGCGTGCCCCGGCACATCGCCCTCCACCGTCGGCGTACCCTGCGCATCAGAACACAGCAGCACGCGAAACGCGATCCTTCCGCCAGAAGGCGTATGGCGGACCGCATTGCTGATCAGATTGTTGAACACCTGATCGATCCGCCGCATATCGACATGGACAAATATTTCGTTGTCCGGAGAAAATTGATCCAGGTCCAGCGCCTGCATTTTCTGCAGCGTCTCATCCAACACAAGAGAAAACTGAAAACCATCGCGCCGAACGTCAAATTCGTGCTTTCGAAAAACGGAATAGGCCAGATCGATAATTGACACCATGTCCTTGTGAAGACGGCCATAATTTTCGTCAAACTTCGAAAGATCGAGCAGATCCTGGATGAGCGCATTGATTTGCAGTGTGCGATCCCGCGCGATCGTGAGATACTTGCGGACTTCCGCGGGTCGCACGACCCCGTCCACAACCGCCTCCAGATACCCCTGAATGGATGTCAGCGGCGTGCGCAAGTCATGCGAGATGTCGCTGATCATCTGGCGGCGTATCTCTTCCGATCTTGACAGCCGTTCATTGGTCTCCCGAAGCGCCACGTTAAATGTATTCAACACCTCTGTGCGCGCCTTGATGCGCGTTTCCAGCGTCTCATACAAGTACGCATTTTCGATCGAAACGGCCGCCTGTGCGCCGATCATCGTAACCAGCCGCAACTGCGCCTGCGAGAACAGGTCGGGAATCGATGTGTGTTCCAGATAGACAACGCCGATGAGCGCCATCTGCCGCAATATCGGTACGCACATGATGGAAATGGGCTGGCGGTCGGCGAACGAAGCATCGCCCGCAAAACGCACGTCGAGTCTGACATCCGGCGCC
>JAJYTO010000281.1 GCA_021793015.1 Bacillota bacterium | reverse complement strand
CCCAATTTGCATGGACGCCTCCCTATATGTCCGAGTCCGTCGGCTGGAGGACAAAAGTCTGCAGGTCTGCTCAAAGAGGGTGTCTAAAAGTGGAAATAGGGGTTGTGCATACGTTCCTCTGCGATGGTGGTGTCATCGGCGTGTCCGGGAAAGATGCGCGTATCGTCCGGCAACGGCCACAGTTTTGTCGCCAACGATTCCATCAGTTGCGGACCGCTGCTGCCCGGCAGGTCGGTGCGCCCGACGGTGCCCGCAAACAGGGTGTCGCCCGAGATGAGTACGCCCTGGTCGGGTTCGTACAGACAGATCCCGCCCGGACTGTGCCCTGGCGTCTCAATCACGCGAAAACGGAAGACGCCGATGGCGACGGTATCGCCTTCCGTCAGATAACCGTCAGGCTCCCTTGTTTCCACCCGATAGCCAAACCAAGTCTCCACCTGTTCAGGCGCCGCAAGAAGAAGCGGCAACTCCTGTCTGTGGATGAGAAGCGGCGCGCGGTATTCACCGCGAACCGCCTCGTTGCCCAGCACATGGTCAAAATGACAATGCGTATTGACGATCCTGGACACCGTCAGACCGCGATCGCCAATGAAACTGATCACCGGCGTCATGTCGCCGGCGCTGGGGTCGACGATCATCACCTGTCCCCCGGGTTCGCCGACTACATATGTGTTGGTCCCTATATCGTTGAGTGTAAAGCGCTCGATCAGCATATCCTTCATCCCCGCCTTCATAAATCGTCCGTGTCAAGCCACAATGTGACAGGACCATCGTTGATCAATTCAACGTCCATCATCGCCCCAAATCGTCCGGTTCTCACGATCATGCCCGTATCCCGCAACAGCGCGTTGAAGCGATCGTACAGCGGCTGCGCAATCTCGGGCCGTGCAGCCTCCATATAGTTCGGACGCCGGCCGTTGCGGGCGTTTCCGTAAAGTGTGAATTGCGATACGGACAGAAGGGATCCGCCGATATCGAGCAACGAATCATTCATCTTGCCCTCCGGATCCTCAAAAATGCGCAGATTGACGATCTTGTCCGCCATAAATGTCAGATCCGGCTCCGCATCGTCATGAGTGAACCCAACCAAAACCAACAGTCCTCGCCCGATCTCTCCGACAATATCGTTCGCGACGCTCACCCTGGCCGACCGTACGCGTTGCACAACGACTCTCATCGCTCGCTCACCTCGTCTGACTACTGGATGACGCGGCGGACCGCATAAATGTCCTTGACCCGCTTGATCCTGTCCACCACCATGCGCAAATGATCGACGTTGCGGATCGTGATGCTGAGGTTGATCGTGGCCATCTTGCGTCGATCGGCCCGCCCGGTGACCGCCGTGATGTCCGTTTTCGTTTCCACAACCGCATTCATCACCTCATTGATCAGTCCGCGCCGATCCAGCGCCGTCACTTCGATATCGACGTTATAGGATTGACCGACGCCGTGTTCCCATTCCACTTCGAGCATGCGGTTGCCCTCGTCGACCATGGACAGGACATTCGGACAATCCCTCCGGTGGACGGAAACTCCCCGTCCGCGGGTCACAAAGCCGACGATGTCGTCTCCGGGAACCGGATTGCAGCACCGGGAAACCCGAATCAGCACATTGTCCACGCCTTTGACGCGGATTCCGATATTGCCCTTGTGCGCGCCTGTCTTGCGTTTCTGTTGACGTTCCCGATCAGGCAGCGGCGCCATGGGAAAAGCGGTCAGCGAATCGACGACCGGTTCATCCCTCTTCATCCGTTCTGCAAGCCGCGTCATCACCTGCACCGGTGACAGGGCTCCGTACCCCACCGCCGCAAACAGGTCATCCGCTTTGGAAAAATTGAACTTTCCCAGAACATCGGGAAGGTAATTGGCCAGCACCGCGTGCGGATCGAGTTTATGCTTGGCGATTTCCCGTTCGAGCAGTTCGCTGCCCTTTTCCACGTTTTCATCGCGGTGTTCGCGTTTGAACCACATACGGATTTTGGAGCGCGCCTGCGATGTCTGTGCGATTTTCAGCCAGTCCTGGCTCGGACCGTACGAAAGTTTTGAGGTGAGGATCTCCACGATATCGCCGGTGCGCAAGCGTGTGTCAAGCGTGACGATACGTCCGTTTACTCTCGCGCCCACACACCGATTCCCCACATCCGTGTGAATTCTGTAGGCAAAGTCGATGGGGCAGGATCCTGTGGGCAGTTCTATGACCGCCCCTTTGGGAGTAAAAACAAATACTTCGTCAGTGAACAGGTCCATTTTAAGCGTGTCCATGAATTCCTGGGCATCGCGAAAATCCTGCTGCCATTCCAGCACTTCACGAAACCAGCCAAGTTTCTGTTCAAATGAGGTTTGAGCGGCCTGGATGCTGGCGCTCGCACCAGACATAGCAACACTGCCCTGCGCAGTCGGCGCTCCGTCCCGCTTGTCTGCCGCGTCCTTGTCCTTGGCCTGATATCCGGTTTCCTTGTAGATCCAGTGCGCAGCGATCCCGTATTCCGCTGTTCTGTGCATCTCCCAGGTGCGAATCTGAATTTCGAGCGGTTCGCCGCTGATTCCGATGACCGTGGTATGCAGGCTTTGGTAGAGATTCGCCTTTGGCATGGCGATATAGTCCTTGAATCGTCCCGGAACCGGTTTCCACATCGTGTGAACGATCCCCAGCACCGCATAACAGTCTTTGATTGAATCAACGATCACCCGAACAGCAAACAGATCGTAGATTTCGTTAAATTCTTTGTGCAGTTCTGTCATCTTGCGATAAATGCTATAGATATGCTTGGCGCGGCCGGAGAGATCGGCGTGCACGGCCAGTTCGGCCAGTTTCGCACGCAACTGTTCAATCACCTGCTGTACGTACCGCTCCCGCTCTCCCCGTTTCTTGGCCATCAGATTGACAATGCGATAGTACTGTCCCGAATCAATAAAACGCAGCGAGATATCTTCCAGTTCCCATTTTATCGTGGACATCCCCAACCGATGAGCAAGCGGCGCGAAAATCTCCAGCGTTTCTTCGGCAGTCTTGCGCTGCTTGTCCGGCGGGCGGTATTTCAGCGTGCGCATATTGTGCAGCCTGTCCGCCAGACGAATCAGCGCGACACGCACATCTTTCGCCATCGCGAGAAACATCTTGCGCAGGTTTTCGGCCTGCTGTTCCTCACGGGATTCAAAACGAAGCCGTTTCAGCTTCGTCACGCCATCGACCAGATTGGCAATCTCCTCGCCGAATTGCCGGGCGATCTCCTCGTCCGTCACCTTGGTGTCTTCCACCACGTCATGCAGAAGCGCAGCCGCGAGAGTCCCGCCGTCGAGTTTCAATTCCGCCAGGATCTGGGCCACGGCCAGGGGATGCGTGATATAGTCATCGCCAGAGCTGCGTTTTTGCCCCCGATGATGCAATTCAGCATAAGCATACGCATGGCGCAACAACTCCTGTTCAGTTGGGCTCAGATAGGGAGCCTTCTCAAACAGCAGCGCCAACCGCCGTTCCGAATGCGCCGGTTCGGCAGGCTTTGCGAATCTGACCGCCTCCCCTGGAGCGGCAGCCGTCGCTGCCATGTTGTCCGAGGGCGGCGTGACGCCCGTGTTTGCATGATCCGCTTCCAAGCTTCCTCACCTTCTTTCGTGGTATCAGCAGTTGCCTTATTTGTTGATCAAATATAGGCA
>JAJYTO010000040.1 GCA_021793015.1 Bacillota bacterium | reverse complement strand
TTGGCGTTATCAAGGCATATACGACTCGCGTCGGTGAGGGGCCGTTTGTCACGGAACTGAACGATAGACTGGGTGAACATATCCGAGAGAAGGGTTACGAGTACGGTGTGACCACCGGACGCCCGCGCCGTGTAGGATGGTTCGACAGTGTTGTTACAAGGCACGCGCGCCGCGTCAATGGTCTCGACGGCATCGCGGTGACGAAAATAGACATATTGTCAGGAATCGACGAATTGAAGATCTGCGTTGCCTACCGCCTTGACGGTCGGGAGATCGATCACATACCGGCGTCTCTTTCGCAACTGCAGCGATGTGAACCGGTGTACGAGACTTTGCCCGGCTGGCGCGAGGATATCGGCAATGCGAGGTCGTTCAGCGAGTTGCCGACGGCTGCGCAGGCGTATTTGAGACGGATGGAAGAACTCACGGGAGCGCCGTTGCTGCTCTTTGGAACAGGAGCGGATCGTGTCCAGGTCGTCGAGGTAAGGCCTGTGTTTGGTTCCTGATCGCGGCTGGCGGCGGCTGGCTATTGACTTGCGCAGCACGCGTGAGCGTGTTATATTGACTCACGTGCACTCTTGAGCCATTAGCTCAGTTGGTAGAGCACCTGACTTTTAATCAGGGTGTCGATGGTTCGAGTCCATCATGGCTCACCATGGCCCCATGGTCAAGCGGTTAAGACACCGCCCTTTCACGGCGGGAACAGGGGTTCGAATCCCCTTGGGGTCACCATCCATGCTGGCGCAGAGACATGAGGAGTTCCAGGGACGGAGCAAGCGATGAGAGGATCGCGCGATCCTGCGCGATTCGCGGTGCGAGTGGATGCGATCTGTGAGTTTGGCATTCTGATGAGTTTGCTGACGAACATGGGCGATTAGCTCAGTCGGGAGAGCACCTGCCTTACAAGCAGGGGGTCGGCGGTTCGAGCCCGTCATCGCCCACCAAAAAAGCCTTGTGCAGCAAGGGTTCTTGCCCTGTTGCACAAGGCTCTCTTTTTGTCGTCCGTCGAATATCCGTCGCTTCGGATTCGACGGACCGAAAACGGCGGAGTATACTGATTTTAACAAGACTGAGGGGACGATATTCAGTGGGCGTGTCCGATTTAATTCGCCCGTTGTTCCATAACTACGAACCAGACAGCATCGATTTGGATCGCGACTGGAAACTCGTTATCGAGACGATCATGCAAGGCGGAGAATGGGAGCAAATCCAGTGGGCGGCCCGGTACCATGGGATGGCGAAGTTTGAGGAGGTTCTCCGGACGGATTTGGAGGGGAAGTTCACATGACGGTTGAGAACGTTCGCGTCCCGAGAGCGTGAATGGGGCATGTATTTAGAGCGCGCGCTTCGGGAAAACTACAGCCGAAACCTTATGAGGGGGTATGTTTATGGCTCTGGTTCCTTATGATCCTTTTGGCGTATTGAATCGCGATTCGTTTCCCATGCTGTCGAGATTTGTTGATGACGACTGGTTTGGCGTCGCCGCGCCGCGCATTCGCGCCGACGTGCGAGATACGCCGACCGAGGTAATCGTATCGGCGGATATTCCCGGTTTGGACAAGCAGGAGGACGTGAATATTGTTGTACAGGATAACCGTCTCTATCTGAGCGGTCGCATTGAGAGGTCTTATGAGGAAAAAGGAGAAAATGTGCATCGAACGGAGCGGCATTTTGGACAGTTTGCCCGAACGATCAGCTTGCCTGCGACCGTCGATGAGTCCGGTGCAGCCGCGTCCTATCGCAACGGTGTGCTCGAAATTCGGATTCCCAAATCACAGAAAGCGATCGGTCGGCGAATCGATGTGGCATTTCACTGATTCGAGCGCCGCGAATGGACGCCTGCGGGTTCACGTTTGCGGCGGCGCACCCCATGTTCATGCGCTTGAGCTATGGGTTCGGCAGTTTTTTGACAGCGGAATCAGCCTGCAGCGCAGAGCCCTCGGTCAACACGATTGAGGGCTCTGCGCTGCAGGAGGGTTGGCAGGCCATCCAGGACGAGTCTTTGTCTTGCGCTTCACCCACTTTGAGGTAGATAGTCCAGTTTGTATTCGTTGGCTCGTGGGAGGGCATTGTGGCGATGTCAAGTTGGCTTGAGATATGTATATAATGATCTTGATTGAGACAAACGGTTCTGCAGAACTGCATAGATTTGGCTATTGACGGCCAAAACACGATTGCTTTGGATCTGGGGGCGCGCGGAATGAGCGAGGAGTTGCAGACACTGCGAGACTGGCTGCGCAAGAGCCAACGCATCGCTGTGTTGTCGGGAGCAGGCATGAGTACGGAGTCCGGACTGCCCGATTTTCGCTCCGCCCACGGTTTGTGGGAAAATCCCCGTGTAACAGAGTTGCTGTCCGCAGATTGTTTGCGACGTACGCCAAGTCAATTCTGGCAATTTTTCAAGGAAGCATTTCTCACACCGGCGTTTCGCAATGCACGGCCCAATGCTGGACACGTCGCATTGGCGGAACTGGAACGGCGCGGAAAAGATATTGTCATTTATACGCAAAATGTCGATGGATTGCACCAGGCGGCCGGCAGCCAGTCCGTCTGGGAACTGCATGGCAACCTGCGGCATGTCTATTGCCCTTCGTGCGGGACAGAGTACGCTATGGATCAGGCGCTGCAGGAACCTGTGCCCATATGCCGGGGTTGGAGCGTCAAGAGGAACAGCTGTGAAGAGGTCCTGCATCCAAACGTCGTCTTGTTTGAGCAAAGCGTTCGTCATATGGAGACTGCGCTGCGCGGCGTTTTGTCCTGCGACTTGTTGCTAATCCTTGGCACCTCATTGACGGTGGAGCCGGTCGCCACCTTGCCGAGCGTGGCCCGGCAGGCATCCCGCCGCACCGCCCTCATCAATTTGACAGAAACCGATTTCGATCCGTACGCGGATCTTGTTATGCATGCAAAGGTAGGAGAAACATTGACGCAGGCGCTGGACTGACGCATGCATATCCTTCGCGCCGCGGCGGGGCCAAGGGCGTCGATGAGCGGCCCCGTCCGATGCGGAACGTGGATTTCACACAGCGTTCCGCTCGATGGCGGGTATTCTCTCGCGTTGATGGTTGCGGCGAATGTCTCACTCATGGGAGAGCCTCCTCAAATTGGATTGTGATTGGATCATGGCGGGGAGCTCTGTGGTCGACCAAAACTAATGACCAAGGTCATTGACTTTGGTCATTAAGTATTGTAGGATGACAGTGCGGATGAGATGCGAACGTCCGGACGGAAGCGCGAATGAGGTTCCGGAAGGTTGCGAAAAGTACGATGGGTTGGGCGGCAGGATGGCAAGGGGTTGCGAAAGGAAGCGCAAGAATGACGAGAAAAGAGCAGCGGGAGAGAACTAAGAGACACCTCTTTGATGAGGCTTTGCGTCTGTTTAGGGAACGCGGCTCGGCGCAAACGTCGGTAGAGGACATCGTACATGCCGCGGGGGTGGCGAAAGGAACTTTTTTTGTTCATTTTCCGACCAAGGATGCCGTGTTTCAAGCGTACGTTGACATGGTGACAGAAGACCTGCGCCCGGAGTTGGAAGGATGGCTTTCCATGGCGCCGATGGAAGCTCTGACCGATGTCTTTGGCCGTCTCACGGCACGTGCTGAGGGGGATCGGGCATTTGTTGGGGACGTCGTCCGTGCGGAACTGTTTGGGGAACCCTTGGACGACGGTCGGCCCTCTGCTTTACAGGAGATCTTGCTGCCGCTCTTCCGGCGACTTCGAGAGGCGGGCGACATTCGTCCCGACGTTTCCGACGACGCGGCAGCGCAGCACCTCCTCTCGTGTTATTTGATTCACATCGCGTGGGCGTGGCGACGCGGCGAGCCTTTTGAAAGCGCCATGCGCTTCGTACTTCATGTGGTTTTTCAAGGGCTGCGTCCTTGACCGGTACCGTGTGCAGCGTTGCATCTGTCTTTGAGGGGAGGAAGAATTTTCATGGATCGCAAACGGATTAAACTAGCCGTTCTCTTGGCCACCTTTTTGGCGGCCTTGGACGGAACGATGGTCGCGACCGCCGGGCCGGTCATAGCTCGGGGGTTATCTGGATTGAACCTTTATCCATGGATGCTCGCCGGGTTTATGGCCACTGCTGCGGTGGCCACGCCTGTATTTGGAAGACTCGCGGACATTTTTTCGCCGGGGCGATTGTATACTTTGGCGCTTGGCGTTTTTGCGCTCGGCTCGCTCGGTTGCGCGACGGCGGTGAACATGTCTGTTTTGATAGGATGTCGCGCCTTGCAAGGAGTTGGCGCGGGCGGAATTTTTACAGTGGGGCTCATCATGGTCGGTCAAGTGTTTGAGGGTTCCGAGAGAGCGAAGACGCTTGGGGCGCAAAGCGCAATGTGGGGAATCGCGGCCATATTCGGTCCGGTCGTGGGCGGGTTGTTTGCGGATGCGGGTTTATGGCGATGGCTGTTTCTCATAAATGTCCCCTTGGTCGTAGCTGCGGTAAGTTTGACCCGCTCGATGACAAACCCAGGCGCAACGAGACGAGTCGTACCAGAATCTGAAGCGCCGTCGTTTGATGTTGCGGGCGCGCTGTGGCTGACTATCTCCATGTCTGCCCTGCTCGCTGTGCCGACGGCGCTTGCTGCCGGCCAGGGCCTATTGGCGCTGTCGGCAATCGCTGCGGGGGGGATCGGCGGCATTCTCCTTTGGCGAACGGAGCGGCGCGTACAGCATCCCCTGTTGCCCATGCGGAAGCTTCGGGAGGCGCGGACTCTGCGTTTGTTGGCAGCGGGGCTAGTGTCCAGCGCAGTCCTCTATGCGGCCGTGACGGTGATCCCCTTGTTGACGCAAAGCGCCATGGGCCTCCCTTCGGCAGTCGCCGGACTGATCCTGTTGCCGATTCCTGTCGGCTGGGCGATCGGCAGCATGGCGGCTGGCCGCCGATGCGCCGGGTCGGGTGGACGCTCTGTGGCGAGTATAGGGCTCGCGCTGATGACCCTGGGTGTCCTGGCGTGTTCCTGGCGGGGCGCGGGCGCGGCGCAAGTCCTAGCCTTGGTGGTGGGTGGGGGATTGCTCGGATTTGGCGTGGGACATCTGATCATCGGGGCGCTTTGGGAGGTGCAGACGCTGGCCTCGGAGCGTGAGATGGCTCTTCACACGGGTTTGTTCAACTTTGCGCGCAATTTGGGCAATGCGCTTGGACCAGCGATTTTCGGCGGTCTGGTTTTATTGTTGGAACAAGGATCGATGGGCGTTCTGATTGGCAGTGGGGTTCAGAGACAAGCGGCGCCTGCGGTACTTTCGCAGTCGATCCATGAGGTCATGTGGATTCTGGTCGCCGTTTTGGCCATCCTGATTCCGGTGGTGGCAGAATTCGGACCGCGGGAATCACCCGCGGGAGAACTCAACAAGACATGACCTGCGATCCGCATGTCCGCAGCCAATCGGACGGGGAAAGCGGGAATTGGATCAGAGAGGCCTGCTTCAAAAACCGATCGTGACGCCCATTCTTTCCGCCCTCGCGTTCTACCTGGACGAAGCGTATCATCAGGACTTCTACAAAATGAATACGGAGCATTATCAATCGTATCGCCAGGGTTTGGGAAGGGATCGGTTTATCCAGGACAATCCAGGGATCTCGGCCGCCTGCCGCGGGCCGTTGCCCAAGAAATAAAAAAGTGATGCCCCTCGCAAGAGGGGCGCATAGTTAAGGGGGTTTATACGATCATTCTCCGCCTGGGGAATGACGCCCGGGTCTGCGGAGGCGCGTTAACGGAACCCCATGTGTCTTTCGACCAGATGCGGTTTTTCTGGGACAAATACGCCATCGAGGAAGTTCCACTTTATGAGGACGACACTCGTGAGCATCTGTATCTCCGCCGTTTCGGTGGGCGCCTTCGTCTCCAGCAGGACCTCCATCCATAGGCCGAGTTCATCCACAGCGACGAGTTTGGTCCCGACAAACGTGTCCGCGTTGACAAACATATTTAATGTAGCATCGTGTTTGGCGGTTTCGTTCAGCCGCACGTATATAATCTGACCGACGCATTCTTCGAGGAACATCAGCCGTCACCTCACTGGACATCCGTTGGGGATGTGAGATTCACACTGTTCCGGATAAGAAGTTCATACTATCCGAACATACCTGTTCGACGCCCGCGAGGGAATTCCTCTCTATTTGCCGCCGTCTCTTCGAAGATCTATAGAGGTAGTCCGACAAGGGTCGAGAACTCCGCGCTTTAGGGGCTCGGCTTGTGCCGGACAGGAGCGCTCAAATACTGCGCATATACACTGTGCGCACCTCTCCGGGCTTCGCCAATCCCCCGCAAGCGTTTTGCCTCGACCCATGTCGGACACGCATCTATTGTATGGTTAATACTGACGCGTGTTACAATATAACCTTATAGTGGGCTTTGTATATGTCGGTGCAAGCGAGAGGAGTATTCGTTATGAAGGAAGACAACCGTACAGACGAGTTGAACAATGCAGGGAGCGAGCAATCGGCCTCCGCAAACACAAATGATCGAGGCACGGTTACAAAAATTGTGATCATCAAGTCATCAGGCCGTCGTCCTGGTTGTCCTGGCGGCGACATGGATGTGGGGGCAGTCATCGGCGCTGACGAACCTAAGCGGAACGGTTAACCAGAACAACGCGGCGCAATCCGCACAACTGTCGGGATTGCGCAGCACACTCAGCGCGATATCTCAGCAACTGCGTCAGATGCAAGTGGAGATGACCGCTTTATTTGCCAGATTAGTTCATTTCCTGCAACCGTAGTGGATAAGATAAGAGTATGACACGACGACGACCAAGGCAAAGTGCTCTTTCAGGCATGAAAAGAGGCGATCTACTGGCGTTCGGGTAAAAAGGGGTGTTGATTATACGATTCTTGATGTCAGCAGGCCCAACCCATAGGAAGCTACCCCGACGATGACGCCTACTGCCGTCATCTCTAATCCGCTGCTCCACCAACTTCTCATCGTGACCATGCTTTTCACCGATCCGACGACGAAGTGCGCCAGCACGCTGACAATGGCGGCCGCAATGAACGCAAAGGACGGGGCAAACATCATCAATGGCAGCATGGGGATGCATGCGCCAATCAGCGTGGACACGCCGCCAAACAGCGCTGAGTGCCAGGGGCTTCTATGGTTCTTGCTGTGGATGCCTTCTTCCTGGGAAATCAGTTCTATCAATCGCTCTGGTTGTTCGGCCAAGCGTTTTGTTATCCAGGCGGCCTCGTCGGGGTTGAATCCCCAGCGTTCATAATGAGCGGCCAGTTTGGCAATTTCCGCTTGCGCGTTCTGTTCCACGCGAACGTGAAGCAACGCGGATTCACGTTCAGACATTTCATTTTCGGAGCGGGCGGCCAACCATGCTCCGGCCGCCATGGAGAGCGTACTGGCCAAGGCGCCAAACCACCCGGACAGCAGGATCAGGTGCGGATTGGCGGTAAATCCGGCAACCCCAGCGATGATGCCAAATATGGCGGCTAACCCGTCGTTGACGCCGTAAATGGCGTCACCCAGCCAAAGTCTCACTTTCACAGACAGTTCCCCTCAGTTCACAAAGAAAGATTCCGCACTTGCTCCACAGGTGGATCTTTGCGCCGTATGCGTGTGCTCAGGCAGAACGCCGTCGTTTCTCAGTTCGGCGTCGAGTCGGGGCCGGCGAGAGCCTGCTATATGTGTACTGCGTGTGGAACATAGGCGCAGGCGGGATCGCTGGCAAGCGGATCGCCCGCGACTGCATAGGCTCGTGCACGAGAACCGCCGCATATCTCGCGATATTCACACTGCCTGCATTTTCCTCCGCGCAGATCGCGGTTGCGGAGAGATTGCAGCATCGAACTGTCAGAATAAATGGTTGCCAGTGGAGTCTGCAGAACGTGGCCCACCTTGACAGGCAAAAAGCCGCTTGGGTATACTTCCCCGGTATGGGATATAAAGATGAGTCCGTCACCGTCGCTGACGGACTCGCTTGGACGAAAGAGGTTCTGGGACTCCTGGGACGGTGGTTGGCCCAGCGAACCTCCGTCCGCATGAGTGTCCGTCCGTGAGAGCTTCCGTTGCTGCATGCCCGCCGCCCTTCCGGGCGTCGATCGGTGCTGTTCCTCGATCCGGCGATAAAAGGGAGCTTCCGTCGTCTTGACCGCAAACGGTCTTACGAGAGACTGCTGATACAGCCAGCGCAAAATCCGTTCGTTGTCTTCGGGACTCACCATATTGACCGCCTGTGCGCTCCCTGCTGGAACAAGGAAGAACAGACTCCACAAGGCGGCGCCGGCGATCTCGACGACGTCCGCCATCGCCTGCAGCTCATCCTGATTGAAAGTTGTGACCAGTGTATTGATCTGAATGGGAATACTAATCTTATCGAGAAAATACAGGATGCGCAGTGTGTCGACAAACGATCTGCTGACGCCTCGGAAGCGATCGTGCGTTTCCGCGGTGGCGCCATCGAGACTGACAACCCATCGTGAGAGGCCGGCCTGTTTTGCCCGTTCCATGGCATCGGCGGTGAGTTTCGGCGTGATAGTGGACTCCAATGACACATGGAGTTGCGAACTGGCGGCGTATTGAATCAAATCGTACAGGTCCGGCCGTTCCAGCGGATCGCCTCCGGTAAATACGAGCAACGGGTGATCCATGGCCGCAATCTGATCGATCACGTTTCTGGCCTGGGCCGTTGTAAGTTCATCCGAGTGCCTCCAGGTTTTGGCTCCCGCCCAGCAGTGCAGGCAATGCAGTTGACAAGCGCGAGTGAGTTCCCATATGACAATGTCCGGGGTATGCCGAAAGTCCCGTTCTTTGTTTGTAGAGTGGAACTGCTGCCATTCTATCACTGGGAGGACCTTCTTTCAAATTGGGGTAAGACGTCAACCGCCAAGGTGAATATAGAGATGCAACTGCCAGGCGACCGTTGCGATCGCCTGGCTCATTGATTGTCGTGACAGAAAATCAGCGGGCGCGTTGCTTGCGAAACGCCTGTCGCGCCGACGCCCAAATGTTACCCGTTACCCAAATGCCAAGCAGGAGAGTGGGGATGCCTGGCACCAACTGACCGGGTTGTCCGCTGAAGATGCCGGTGTAGACCATCGCTGTGCCATAGACGCCTGCGGCCAACGCGATCATCCAGATGATCCACAACTTAATTCCTTTTCCCATGATTGACGCCTCCTGGTTGTCAGTTGCCGTTGTTGCCGGCAGTCAGTCTGTCCTGGTTCGCAGCGTGGATACACCCGGACTCCTGTGTCTCTCATTCTGATTATACGCCATACTTTCATCCGGCAGGTAACAGGACGGAACCGTTTCGGCCGCTCCCATGTGCGCTTGCGATTGTTCACGGAACTCCTGGGTGCATGACGCGCGCAGTGGACATTGTCCGCAAGCGCCCGTTCTCTCCAGACGTTGGTACCAGTCGCGCCAGATCACCCGATGGACCGGAAGCAATTTAGGCAGTTTGTTCAGACCGGGAATCCACGGCACGAGAACAAGCAGTAAGAATAGGAACCCCATGCTGTAGGCCGCCGTTTGATCGCCCGTTGCGCCAGTCGACCACGGTGGAATCTGATACAGAAATGTGTAGGGCGTCAGCCACCATGGCCCAGGATATGCCTGTTCGTCATGGTTGATCCCCCACTGTCCGCCGGCCATGTTGATATTGTTGGCAATGCCAGGCAAGACTTGACCCTGTAAGAACAGCAGGTCGTTTTGCACGTTCCAGCGATAGACGCCCTTGTTTGTCTCGCGATCCAGCGCGCCCGACAACAGTCCGGATTTGGCCAGATTGATCTCATCATTGACCATGAGAGCGACAGGACCGTAATGGCCCGAGGGCAGGACAACTTGTCCGTTATGCACAGTCGCTTTCCCCATCGCGTTGGTCATGGCTGTGGTCCACGCCTGCTGCTGCGTGTAGGAAGCTGTTTTGTAGGTGTGAAGAGCGGCTGTCAGGGCGCCGTTGTGGGAGGCGGTGGCCAGCATCTGCAAAGGAATCAGCACATCAGCTTGGGCTGTGTTGACGTGATACGGAGTGCCCCACCAGGTTTGCGGGGAAAGCCCCAGGAAGGACTGCACGCTTTGCGCCTTCCCATGCCAGCCATTGTTATAGGGAGGGCCGTAGCTGGCAATCGCGCCCTGACCATCCAGATCGCCCAGTACTTCCTGTCCGATGCCAATCGGGTTTTGCAACGCCACTTGCTGATTGGTGACTGCAGGCCGATAAGGGGCGCCCCAAATGGCTGCCACGGCAACGACGAGCACGGTGATTATGCCCAGACTGACGACGCCCTCCTTGACCATGTCAAAATCTTTTTGCGGAAATTGCAGCGTGTCGCGGCTAAAGCGGATGCGTTTCATGAGCGCCGACCTTCTTTCGCGTTCGCGCGCGCCTGATAGGGAGGAACGACGCCCTTGCTGCGCACGGCGACAAGGTGCCAGCCCACCAGTCCGATGAGAACAAGCGGCAGCACCGCGATGTGCAGGCCGTATACCTGGCCGTTGTTCAAAATGTTCAGGAAGCCGTCGATTCCGGCTCCGTTAAACGCGTCTTTGCTCTGCACCTGGTTCCACTGCGAGAAGAAGTCGCCCCGTGACAGGTAACCGGTGAACGCTTCGATCACCGAAATGCCGAAGGACACCGCCCCGATCACCCAGGTGAAGGCGCGGCCTTCCCGCCAGGAGCCCATGAAAAACTGTCCCACCAAGTGCATTGTCATGAAGAAGAAGAAGGCCTGCACACTCCAGAAATGCACACTGCGAAACAGGGATCCCACGCCGGAGTATTGATACCACGTCGGTCCGTAGGCGGCCATGACGACGCCTGACACGATGCAGAGGACCAGGCTGCTGAGCGTAAACACGCCGAAACTGTATACGAGAGACGAGACGTAGATGGGCTGTTCCGAAGGGAGCAGGTGGTCCCACGTCAGTTTTTCCGAAACGTTTTTTCGCATTGATTGCGTCCAGTTCATTTCTGCTCACCTCGATTTGCTGTGGGGGTACTTCAGAATGACAAAACCGATAAATGCAATGAGCCACAAAAACCCGGCGTAATAGTTTGGCCAGGCATTCGCCATGTCTACCATGATGTCCACTCCCTTCCGCTCACTGTTGTCATAGTATCCCGGAGAGAAAAGTACCAACAGAGCGAAACGGACTATATGGGTTTGTTTCAAACAGGGGATTTTTGACTAGCTCAATCGGACTATCTCCAGTGAACAAAACTGGCTAATAAGGACTAACTCGTTTGCGTCTATCCGACTAAGGCGGCAACTCTCATAGTTGACACTGATATCAGAGAAACAGGGAGTTGAGCAGAATGACTCACGAAACGGTCAGCGACAACATTCACAAACGCAACAAGATAGTGATCGTCGGCGGGGTTGCGGTCGGTGCAGGCGCAGCCGCAAAAATACGCAGAATGGACGAATCGGCGGAGATTGTCGTCATTGAGCGGGGGCCGCACGTCTCCTTCGCCAATTGCGGGCTGCCTTACTATCTGGGGGACGTTATTTCAAAAAGAGAGGCGCTGTTGCTGCATACGCCGTCGTCGCTCCGGGCGCGCTTTGAGCTTGATGTGCGCACTCGCCAAGAGGTTGTGGCCATCGACCGGGAAAACAAAATGGTAAAAATAAGCAAACTGAGGGACGGCTCAAACTACGAGGAATCCTATGACAAGCTGGTGCTGGCCATGGGAGCGCAGCCCATCATGCCGCGTTTGCCCGGGATTCAGCTTCCTGGCATATTTCAACTGCGGACCATACCTGACGTGGATGACATGAAGGCGTGGATCGCCTCGCGCGGAGTCCATCATGTAGCAGTGGTTGGCGCCGGTTTCATCGGGATTGAGACGGTGGAAAATCTGACTGCGTTGGGACTGCGCGTCACATTGATCGAAAAGGCGCCGCAGGTGCTGCCTCCTTTCGACGAGGAGATGACGGCTCATGTGCGGCAGGACTTGAAGCGCCTGCACGTGAACACGGTGCTGGGCGACGGGATTTCTGAGTTTCGTGGTACGGACAGGGCTACGGAAGTGGTTCTTGAGAGCGGCCGGCTGATCAGAGCGGACATGTTCATTTTGGGGTTGGGCGTGCGTCCAAATTCGGGGTTGGCGAAGGAGGCCGGATTGGAACTGGGAACTGCGGGTACAGTGAAGGTGAATGAATATTTGCAGACGAGCGACCCCGATATCTATGCGGCGGGCGATGTCGCCGAGGTGGCGCATCTGGTCAATGGAAGCCCGCGCTTTCTTCCCTTGGCGGGCGCCGCCAACAAACAGGCGCGCATTATAGGGGAAAATATCTGCGGTGCACGGGTGAAGTTCGAGGGAACGCTGGGCACCGCGATTGTCAAGCTGGGGGAAACAACGCTTGCGATGACGGGTTTGACGGAAAAAGCGGCCAAGGCCGGGGGAATCTCATACGCGGTGTCTTACAATACGGCGGGTCATCATGCCGGGTATTATCCTGGAGCAGCCGATTTGACGGTGAAACTGCTTGTGGAACCTCTGACGGAGTTGGTTCTCGGCGCGCAAATCTCCGGAAAGCAGGGTGTCGATAAACGAATCGATGTGCTTGCGACCGCGATTGCCGGGCGTCTCACCCTTGATGAGGTGGCCGGGTTGGACCTGGCTTATGCGCCGTCATTCTCGTCAGCGAAAGATCCCGTGATTATGGCGGCCATGGTGGCGCAGCATGTTGTCAGGGGAGAAGTGCATACAGTGCGTACGATGGAGGACATTCGTCGACTGGGCGCGCTCATTCTTGATGTTCGGTCGGAACAGGAGGCGGCCAAGAACGCTCTGCCCGGCGCGGTCAACATCCCTCTGGATCAGTTGCGTGAACGGGCGGACGAACTGGATAAAAACATCACCTGGGTCGTGTATTGCCGCAGTGGCCAACGAAGCTATTTCGCTTACCAGATCCTGTCTGGGTTGGGGTTCAACTCAGTCTACAATCTTGACGGCGGGATGATTGTTCAGGGGATGCTCCAGGAAGTGGAAGATTTCGATAAGATCGGGTCTGCTGTGTCCTGATCGGTTTGAACGAACTGTCCACGCATTCCCCCTCTTGAGCGCGAAGCGCCAAGAGGGGGAATGCGGTTTGTCTTTGTTCTGGCACGTGGTATACTCGGGAGAGTTCATCTGGGACCTTTATCGAGGAGCGGAACCTGACATGGCAACGATTTTGGTCATTGGAGGCAATTTTGCCGGTCTCACGAGCGCACTGGAAGTCAGGCGCAGACTCAAGGATCAGGCTCATCGCGTTGTGGTCATATCGAATCGGGAGAACTTCCTGTTCACTCCATCCCTCATTTGGGTGCCTTTTCGCGAACGGGAAATCGAAGACATCTCACTTCCGTTGCGGCCTATTCTCGAATCTCACGGGATCGAGTTTGCGTTGGCGACGGCTACGAAGATTCTGGCGCAGCAGAGCAAGGTTGAGACCACGACAGGAACGTACGACTACGACTATCTGGTGATTGCCACCGGTCCCTCCATGGATTACTCATTGCCTGGATTGGGGCCGAAAACGGGATATACCCAGTGTGTCTGCACGCCCCCTGACGCACTGGCGATCAGGGATCTGTTCGATCGGTTCGTGGAGCACCCGGGGCCCGCGGTGATCGGCGCCGCACCGGGCGCGGGATGCACCGGGGCGGCCTACGAGTTTCTGTTCAACTTTGAATACCATTTGCGCAAGCGCGGTGTGCGCGATCGTGTTGATCTGACCTGGATTACGCCGGAACCGTTTCTCGGTCACTTTGGAATCGGCGGGATCAAGGGCGCAACGCCGATGCTGCACAAATTTTTCGATAGCCTCAACATTCGCTATATCGAAAACGCCGATCTGGTGGAAGTTACCAAGGATGAAATGCGCTTGCGCGACGGCGTAGCCCTGCCTTTTTCATTCTCCATGATCATGCCGCCGTTTTTGGGACAGAGCGTCGTACGCAATTCACCCGGTGTGGGAAATGAAAAGGGCTACGTTCCCGTGCACGACACCTACCAGCATAAAACATACCCCAACATTTTTGCCGCCGGGATTGCTGTGGATGTGCCAATGCCGTTTGCCACCCCGGTTGCGATTGGCGTTCCGAAGACGGGGTATCCGGCTGATGAGGCGGGGAAAACCGTCGGTGAGAACATCGCCAAACTGGTAAATGACAACATTGATCTGAAGAGTCGGCCGTTTGCCAAAATACCGGGGTTGTGCGTCATGGACGCGGGTCACAAGGAAGTGATCATTGTGAGCAACCATCTGATGAAGCCGCGCGAATTTGCAGCCATAATCCCCAATCCCATCTACGATGAGGGCAAGCGATTGTTTGAGAAATATTTCCTTTGGAAAACGAAACACGGATATTCCAATCTTCCGTGAAAATCCCGACATGTCAACAGCGGCGCGTGATCGGTGTCGCAATTGACTCGGATAGCCGCGAAACGCCTGCGATTGGCAGACGCCAATCATGCGGGTTTTTCGCGGGGAGAGCGTGTGGCTCTTCCGAAAAAAGATTGTCCGAAAGAAGATTGGACGAAGCGGGCAGGGGCAGGGGGAGGAAACCGAAATGCCGACTGACATTCAGTCACACACGAATACCGCTGGGTTTTTTGAAATTCGCATGGAGTCCATTGGCGGTCTGGGCGCCAACTTGGCCGGCAAGATGTTGGCGGAGGCGGGCGTTCTCAAGCTTGGATTCAATGGTTCCAACTTTTCGTCATATGGTTCCGAAAAAAAAGGCAGTCCCGTGAAAACATTTGTGCGCTTTGCGGCAGCAGACACAGAGATTCGTTCATCCTCGCCAATCGAGCAGCCTCACGTCGTCGCGGTGTTCCATGAGTCACTGTTGCGTACACAAAACTGCATTGTCGGTCTGGAGAGTCATGGGGTTCTGATTGTCAACACGGCAAAGTCACCGGATGATATCCGGATGTTGACGGGGCTCAAATTTGGCGTGGTGCTTTGTGTCGATGCCCTGAAGATCGCGCTGGAGGAAAAATCCCGCGTCAATACCGCGATGTTGGGAGCGTTGTGCCGCATCGTCGATTTTTTGGATCCAGATGCGGTCAGAACGGTGATCGACGAGACGCTGGGAAGAAAATATCCGGCTCTCGCGGCCGCCAACCTGCGCACGTTTGACCGCGGATTCCGCGAAGGAAGCATTTCCCCGTATCCAGCGGAGGCCAATGGCGACGTTTATGAACCGTTTGTTCATCCCATTCCCGATCTGGGGTATGACTCGCAGGCCCTTGGCGGAGCGATCATCAATCCGGGCAATTCGATCACGCGGGATCTGAGTGCGTCACGTCAGGGATTCTTGCCCGCGTTTTCGCAAGAGGCGTGTATCCATTGTGCGGCCTGCGATGAAGTCTGCCCTGATATGTGCTTTGTGTGGAACGCCAAACAAGACTCGCGCGGCCGTACGTTTCAATATCTGCAGGGGATTGACTATCAGTACTGCAAGGGCTGTTTAAGGTGCATACAGGCATGTCCGACCGATGCGCTTACGACCATTCGCGAGACTGACACGTATGCGGCTCTGCATCGTGCAAGACACCAGTAGGCGCGTCATTGCGCTTTGATTCAGGAAGGAGACGAACGGCATGGCCTTGCAGGAACATCATCCAAGACCTGCGCAAGATACGAGGAAACCGCAATTCGAACAGACCACCGATTTTCGTTCCGGGAATGAAATGGCGGCAAAGGCTGCGGCGCAGATCAACTATCATCTCATGGGGTATTTCCCGATTACGCCGTCAACCGAGATCGCCGAGTATCTCGATGAAATGAAGGCCAACGGAGAACATGATATGGTCATGATCCCCGCCGACGGCGAGCACGGATCGGCGGGAATCTGTTACGGAGCTGCTGCGGCGGGAGGCCGGGTGTTTAATGCGACGTCCGCCCAGGGGTTTCTTTACATGATAGAGCAGCTTCCGGTACAGTCTGGAACGCGGTTCCCGATGATTTTGAACCTCGTCACCCGTGCTGTGTCGGGACCGCTCGACATTCGCGGCGACCATTCCGACCTTTACTATGCGTTTAACATCGGATGGCCCATTTTGTTGGCAAAAGATCCGCAGGCGGTATACGATCTCAATCTGATTGCGCTGCGCGTCGCAGAACACGCGGATGTGCGTTTGCCCGTGATCGTGGCGTCCGATGGGTTCTTTACGTCTCATCAAAAACGTCGCGTCCAATTTTTTTCCGAGTCCAAGGCCGTTGCGCACTTTGTCGGCGAAACGCCTGCCGCACCCATTGATGCGCTTGATCTCGAACATGTCGTTACCATCGGGCCTTATATGAATGATCCAGACTTGATCAACACACGCTACTTGCAATCGCAGGCCATGTACCGTGCGCAGGATGTGTTTCAATCGGTCGCCAGGGAATACCAGGCGCAGAGCGGCCGCAGCTACGATTTGCTGTCCGCCTATCGCATGGACGATGCGGAGATTGTCGTGGTGCTTCTGAATTCCGCTGCAGATACGGCCAAAGACGCGGCTGACCATCTGCGTGACAAGGGGATCAAGGCAGGTGTTCTCGCGCCAGTCATGATTCGCCCCTTCCCCAAGGACGCCATCGTGTCTGCACTGCGTACGGCAAAGGTTGTCCTCGTTGGGGAACGCGCCGACTCATACGGCGGACACGGCGCCAATGTGAGTCACGAAGTCAAGGCTGCCCTACAGGAAGCACACGCATCAATCAAAGTGATCACGCGCATTTACGGACTCGGCGGACGGGATTTTTATCCGGACGATGCGGAGGCGTTTTTCGAACTGTGTCTTGATGCGTTCGCTGGCAAGGATGTGCCAACGTTTGACTACTATGGTCAAACGGCGGGCAAACCGGAACTGGCGTCACAGGAGCGCACAACAGCGCTGTCGAAGGAACAGACGAGCGGATTTGTGCAGGTCACCCAGGATCCGGGAACCCGTCAGTTGTCGGTGAAGGTTCCCACACTGCGGGCGCTGACCGCGAAGGCAAACCGCATCGCTCCCGGCCATGGTGCGTGTCCGGGTTGCGGCATTTTTCCGGGCGTCAACACGTTTCTCAAGGGAATTGAAGGAAATGTCATTGTCTTGTATCAAACGGGGTGCGCCATGGTCACGACCACTGGGTATCCGGTGTCCTCGCACCGCGTCACTTATATCCACAACCTGTTTCAAAACGGCGCCGCGACATTGTCAGGCGTTGTGGAGATGTTTGCGGAACGCAAAAGGCGCGGCGAGATTCACTATGACGATGACGTGACGTTTCTGATGGTCACCGGAGACGGCGGCATGGACATCGGCATGGGGTCTGCGATTGGCACGGCATTGCGCGGGCATAAAATGATCATTCTCGAATATGACAACGAAGGCTACATGAATACTGGCTCGCAGATGTCCTATTCAACGCCGATCGGCCACCAGACATCGACTTCGGGAGTCGGGAAACAGGAGCAGGGCAAGTCGTTTCATCACAAAGACACGCCGCAAATCATGGCTGCCACCAATATCCCGTATGTGTTTACGGGAACGGAAGCGCATGCCCAGGATTTGATCAAAAAAGCGGCCAAGGCGCAATGGTACGCGACCCATGAGGGCTTGGCGTATGGCAAAATTCTCATTGCCTGCCCCCTCAACTGGAAGGCGGCCGATGAAGCGGGTCATGAGATTGTGGGCGCGGCGGTGGACAGTTGCTTCTTCCCTCTCTATGAGGTCGAGCATGGCATCACAACCATCACGTACAATCCTGAGGAAAAAGGAAAACGCGTTCCTGTCTCCGACTGGTTGAAGACCATGGGCAAAGCGAAGCACCTTCTGCGACCGGACAATCATGAACTTCTGAAGGAGTTCGAAGACGAAGTGCAGCGGCGTTGGCTGCGTTTGACGGAGAAACACGCCAATCCGCATCTCTAGGGGACGTGTGATAAAATCCGCACTGCGCCTGCCGAAATTCGGTTTATCCCATGTCCTCCATGGGAGGGCATGGGAATCGTGAAATCCAGGTTTGCCCACGATGGACATCCATCGTGGGCATTTCGTTGCGGTTTCAAGCAAATTTCAACTCTTCTTGTTTACGGTAGACGTCGGTGGTCCTGCGGCCCATTGACAATCGGGAAGAAAATACGCCTGCGGCGATTTTCGGGGTAGAACCGCATGATCGTCTCCTTCCGATCACCAGAAAACATGAAAATCCGAGTTGATCAGGAAGACGATCATGCGACGGCACAAGCGATCTCGTATTTCCCGGGTAGAGAGTAGAGCGACATTTGCGTTATACGTCTTAAGCTGATGCCGTAACTGACATCACGATGTGCGACGCTAACGCGAATATCGCCTATGACTGGTGGTTTGCCTGCATAGCGGGTCAAACAAGACAGGGGGGACGAAACATGAAACGAGCAATGAACATAGCGCGGGTCGGCGCGGCATTGGCCTTGTCGGCGGTTGTCGCGATTCCCGTACTGCAAAACGGCGCATTCGCCGCCACTGCCAAACATAAGGCGCACCCGAAACCAGCGCCTGCGATTGTGCAAAGCGTCATACACAGCCCGCAATTTGCAGCATTTTTGCATGTAAAACCGAAGGTATTGAGCATCGACCTGCGTCATCACAAGACGTTGCTGGATCTGGCGTTGGCGGCCAAGATCACGCGACCGCGACTGCTCAGTGAACTGGAAGCGCTGGTGCGTGATCAGGCGGCCGTGGAAATCCACTCCAAGCATCTCAGCGCAGCCAAGGCCGCCGCGCTAGAGAAAAGAGTGGATGCGTCGTTGCCGGTGTGGATGGCCGATCCGAATCTCAGCCGTCGTCGAACTACGGCGCTCTCTGGAGGGCTTCTCAAAGAGGTGGCGAAGCTGACCCACCTGAGCGCCAAGGAAGTGAAATCCAAATTGCGCGGCGGTGAATCCATTGTCAGGATGGCGGCTGCCGCGCATGTCAGTGAACCAGTACTCGTGAAGGATCTCGTGGCTTATCGGACTGCGCATGAAAAACATAAAGTCAGTGCGCAAATCCTCCAGAAAGAAATCGTTCATCTGATCAACGCACGTTGATGGGTTGATGGAGAGGCAGCGTCGCAGGCTGCGGAGTCTCGGGAATAGACTTTCATAAAAAGAAGCAACCCTTCATAAACCGAAGGTTTGTTTCTTTTTCCCTTATACCCCAACCTGCGCCAATCTGCATGCTGCCGACCTGCATGCTACCGGGCGTCCTGGCCTTTTTGTCTATAATTGTAGCGCCAAAGCTGAAACACGTGGAGGCGCGCCAAAGCGCTTTTCGCCTGGACGAGTTTGAGATAGACCACTGGCAGTACGATCAGGGTCAAGAGTGTGCCGCTCAGCATGCCGCCTATGAGCACGATAGCCATCGGCATGCGTTCGGACGCTCCGGGGCCCACCGGCATAGCGAGCGGAAGCATAGCGAGCGTGATCGTTCCCGTTGTCATGAGGATCGGCCGCAGCCGCGTGCGGCCGGCTTCAACCAGCGCCTCCGTCATGGTCATGTCGCGCCCGCGCATCGCGCGCTTGGTGTAATCGATGAGCAGGATCGCGTTTTTGGCCACAAGCCCGGTCAACATGATGATGGCGATGAACGCATACAGACTCAGCGGGACTCCGGTGGTGAGCAGTCCCAGCAGCGATCCGGTCAAGGCGAGCGGCAGAGTGACGATCACCGCCAGCGGATCCAGAAAACTCTCGTAGAGAGCCGCGAGCAGCATGTAAATCAACAGGATGGAGAGCTTGAGCGCGCTTGTGAGCGGCCCGAAGGCGCGCGCCTTCTGCTGGATGGCGCCGTTGAACTTGTAGGAGAAGCCGGCTGGCATGGACAGTTTGTTCAGGGCTGCCTTCGTTTCCTGCGCAACCACTCCCAGCGGCTGCCCGCCCGTGTTCGCCGTGATCTGTACCGACAATTCGCGATCGTACTCCTGCTCTTTTGCCGGAGACGCTGTGAGTGATACGGTGGCCACCTGGCCGAGGGTGACGGGGGCGCCGCCAGAGGTTGCGATGGGCAGATTCAGCAGTTGTTGCAACGAGAGCCCCTGACCGCCGACGGCAGGCGCAGACGACGAGGTTTGTGCTGAAAGCGCGGACGGCGCCGATTGCGTCGACACTTGCAAAACGATGGGTTCGGAGACCGCGTTGGAATTGGGACGGTATTGCGATGCCGTGCCGCCCTGGAGCATGGCATGGATGGCCGCTCCGATCGTCCGTCCGTTGAGCGAGTAGGCCGCGACCGCCTTGGGGTTAACCTGCAGAGACAGCGTCGGTTGCGTGCTTTGCGCGGTGCTGGCCGGATTCGTGATGCCAGGAATCTTCTGCAATGCGACGATGACTTGGTCAGACAGTGACTGCAGCGTGCTCATGGATGGACCGCGCAACACGATGGAGAGCGACCCGCCTCCGCCTCCCCCACCGCCTCCTCCGCCACCGCTCAGCAGAGCATTGGGAGTATTGGTCTGGATTTTGAGACCGGGGATCTGCAGGGCGACATTGTTCACCTGAGTCGCGAGCGAAGCGGCCGTGAGCGTTGCGCGGGAACTCAGATCGACGGTCAGGCGGCCGATATTTTGCGCCGTCAGGGAACCATTTCCAAATCCGGTCGTCGAGAAGACGTTTTTCACGCCGGGGATACGCTGGATTCGTGCAGCCAGAACGTCGATCGCCGAACTTGTTGCACCGATGCTGGTGCCCACCGGCATCTGTGCGTTAACGAACAGCACAGAGGAATTCTGCTTGGGCGTATAGGTGGTCGGTACCCATCCTGCGCGCACCGTCGTCAGATCGAAGGCGGCGGCTGCCAGAACCACGGCTCCGATCAGCAGGGTATTTCGCAGCGCGTACCGAAGTGTGCGCTCGTATGCGTCGCGCAGCCGCTCGAAGCGGGCGTCCCACCACAGGGAGAAACGTCCTTTGTGCACCGCCCCTTCCCTTTTCCAGACGAAATGGGCGGCGAGCAGCGGCGTGAGCGTAAACGATATGAAGAGTGAAAACAGCGACGCGAATACTATGGTGAGGCCGAATTCGCGAAATAGTTGGCCAATGTTTCCCTGCATGAAGGCCACAGGCGCATACACCACGACATCCGTGAGCGTGATGGCGACCGCAGCTCCCGCGATCTCCATGCGTCCCTGATACGCCGCGTCCGCGGGAGCAAGGCCGCCGGACCGCCGTCGCTCGATGCTTTCCAGGACGACGATCGCGTCGTCGACAAGGATGCCGATCAGCAGGCCGAGTGCAAGCAGGCTGATCATGTCGATGGAAAAACCGGCGGCGTACATGGCAAGAAACGTCGCGCACAGTGTCGCCGGAATGGTGAGCAGGACAACGAAAGTCATGCGCAGTCGGTGCAGCCAGAGCAGGATCATGATGCCCGCCGCCAGGATTCCCAGAAACAGGTCGCCCTGCGTGGCGGTCATCGCCTGCCGTGTGTATGCCGTGACGTCGCCCGTGATGACGAGATGGGCGCCCTGAGGCAGGGAACTCTGCAATTGGGCCATTGCGGTGCGCACGTTCTGCGCGGTTTGCAGGGTGTTTGCGTTTGATTGCACGCTGATGACAAAACCGATTGCCGTTTTTCCGTTCAGATGGCTGAGCGTGGCGACAGGGGGATAGCCCTGGGCAATTGCGCCGAGGTCCGCAAGCGGGATCATGCGGCCGTGTGTGGGCACCTCGATCTGCCCAAGCTGGGCAAGGCTTGTCGCCTGGCCCGTCACCTGCACCGGGTTCGTCTGGTCGCCCTGTTGCACGGCGCCGCTTGGAGCGGCGCTGTTTTGCTTCGCGATCGCAGATTTTACCTGCGCAAGCGTGAGGCCGTATTGTTCCAGGCTGGCGGCCTGCAGAGTCACATTCACCTGCATGGGACGACCGCCGATCATGTTCACCGCAGCGACGCCGGGCACGGTCGACAGCGCGGGTCCGACCGTCTGGCTTGCGAGGTTGTACATGGTGGATTGATTCTGCGATCCGTAGAGGGCGACGCTCATGACGGGCAGCGCATTTGGATCGGCCTTCAGGATGACAGGAGGCAGTGATCCCACCGGCAGGGATGCGGCCATCTGATTGACGACATTGGCAACTTGGACGG
>JAJYTO010000039.1 GCA_021793015.1 Bacillota bacterium | reverse complement strand
AGTCTAACAATACGCAGCAATTGCAGGCTGTCAAAAACATTTCGGAATTCATCTCCAAGCGCTTGATGACCAGGCAAACGGACGTTGCACGGCCCGACGGTTCAGGACGGAGGAGTTCGATTACCGTTGGGTCCAACTCGACGCCAGGCATGGCTCACGAGGGAACAACGGGAACAACGGGAACAACGGGAACAACGGGAACAACGGGAACAACGGGAACAACGGGAACAACGGGACGCGATGGGGGCGCCGCTGCGTCTGCAGGCGGCACTCCCCCCGATGTATTGGAGAACGACTGGTATAGTGGAGCAGTTCGTGAGCTTCTGGCGCGGGAAGTTGTGACCGCGCATCGCGATGGACTGTTTAAACCGAACGAAACGATTACACGCGCTCAGGCCGCGGATTGGCTCAACCGCCTGAGACTCTACATGGCCGCTAAAAATTGACCGATGCGCTGCGCCGCGTCTTGCAATACCTCGACCGCGTGCACCAGCGCAAATCTGACATAGCCTTCGCCATGCGCGCCGAATCCAATGCCCGGCACACAGGCAACACCCGTCTTCTCCAGCAGTTGCCGGGCAAACAGGCGAGAATCCCCGCCGCCGGGGATAGGCGCCCACACGAACATGGTGGCCGCGGGGGGAGTCAGGCGCCAGCCAGACGCCGCCAGTGACGAAACAAATAGATCACGGCGCGCCGTGTACTGAGTCCGCATGGCGACAATAGATTCTTCCGCCCCCTTCAGGGCCGCCTCTCCAGCCGCTTGAGCGGCGCGAAAGACGCCGTAGTCGATGTTTGACTTGAGCACCTGCAACGCACTGAGAATGTCCCGGTTTCCCGCAGCAAACGCGAGACGGGGACCTGCGAAATGGAATGTCTTTGAAAGCGAGTGCAGTTCAATGCCAACGCCGCTGGCGCCGGGAGTGGCGAGAAACGACGGGGATCGTGCGCCGTCATAGACGAGTTCGATGTAGGCGGCGTCATGAATCACCGCGATTTCATACCGTCGCGCCACATCGACAACCGTGGCGAAAAAATCCGGTGCAGCGACCGCGGTCACGGGATTGCCTGGGTAATTGAGGATCATCATTTTGGCGCGCGAGAGCACGTCTGTCGGCACCGCGCCGAAATCCGGCAGATATCCGCGTTCGGCGAGCAGAGGCAAGCGATAGGGGACGCCGCCCGCCAGATGCACGGAGACCTCGTAAATCGGGTAGCCGGGGTCGGGAATGAGCACGATATCTCCAGGATCGACCAGAGCCAGAGCCACATGGGTCAAGCCGTCCTGGGCGCCCATGAGTGTCAGGATCTCCTGGGCCGGGTCCACAGCCACTCCGTAGCGGATGGACAGAAACGCGCTGGCCGCTTCTCTGAACGACATGGTCCCCTGCGTGGTGGGATAGCCATACACGCCTTGCTGCGACAGGGCGTTTGCGAATGCCTCCTGCACACGCGCGTCAGGGGGCATGTCGGGCGATCCGATTCCCAGATCAGTCACAGCAACGCCGCGTTGCCTGAGTTCCTGTTTGATTGCTTCGAGTTCGTAAAATACGGCGGAGGATATGCGCTGCAACCGTTCTGCCCGTGCGATCAAGAAAATCCGTCCTCTCCATAACGGCAATGGGTGCAATGGATGCAATGGATGCTTCTATTAATGAGACATGATACCATCACAATGAGACGTGCTCAAATCCACGGAATGAGGTGCCAGGGATGACGAGTGCATCAGCCGATTTGCCTGTGGCCGTTATCGGCGGCGGACCTGCCGGCCTCATGGCCGCGATCGGCGCCGCTCGGCAGGGAATTCAGACCGTGTTGCTGGAGAAGGGGGACCGTTTGGGAAGGAAATTGCTCATCTCTGGAGGCGGGCGCTGCAATGTGACCAATGCCCGGGGCACCGCGCACATTATTGAGAATATCCCCGGGAATGGAAGGTTTCTGTACAGTTCATTGGCCAAATGGTCGAGTGACGATATCATTTCTTTTTTTACGCTGCTCGGCGTACCACTCAAGGAAGAAGATCGCGGTCGCATGTTCCCGGTCACCGATAAGGCCATGACCGTGCTGAACGCTTTACAAAGAGAGTTGTCCAGCCTGGCGGTCGACGTGAGATTGCGCTCAACTGTCAGTGCGCTTGACTTTGAGGAGGACACAGGCGCATATCGCATTGCGCTGCACGGGGAGAGCGACACCGCCGTCAGGGCAGGCGCCGTCGTAGTGGCCGCGGGCGGTTGTGCGGCGCCTGAAACGGGATCGACAGGGGACGGTTATGTATTTGCCCAAAGGTTTGGGCATACTCTCGTGCCGCCATACCCGACGTCTGTTCCGCTTGTTTCCAACGATGCTCTTATTGTAGAAAGACACCTGCAGGGATTGTCGCTGCGCGGTGTTGCGCTGACCCTGTACGACCCGCGTGGCAAGGTCGCGACTCGCGAAGAGGGCGATGTGATATTTACACACTTTGGTTTGTCGGGACCGGCAGCCCTTCGGGTGAGTCAATATGCGGTGAAACTCCTGCAAAAAAATCCGGGCGCTCAGTTAAAGCTCGCGATTGACACCATGCCTGCTGTTGCGCGCGACCAGTTTCTTGACAACGTGCGGCAGTGGGTGGAAAAGCATCCCCGCCGGGGATTCAGGACAGTCCTGAAAGATGTGGTCGGGGAGTCGCGAGGGAGTCAAGCTTCTGCAGGCCATGCAGCCAGGATAGCCATGCAAGATGCGGTTCCTGAGCGTCTGATTGAGACTGCATGGCGAAAACTTGGATTTGCGGCGGACCAGATTGCCGCTGACGTGAGCAAGAAGCAGGTGGAAGCCTTGTACGAGTTCCTGAAGCACTTCCCCATGAACATATCGGGTACGCTTGGCATGAACAGAGCCACGGTGACAGGGGGAGGAGTCAGTCTCAAAGGAATCGACCCGCGAACCATGGGATCGAAGCTCGCTGCGGGGTTGTTTTTCGCCGGTGAAATCATGGATGTGCACGCGCATACAGGAGGATACAATATCACTGTCGCGTTTTCGACCGGTTATGTGGCGGGAACGGCGGCGGCAGACTATGTTCGGGTGCGAAAGGCGGGAACGGTATGTCCGACAAGATTTTCCTGACCGGGATGCCCTTTTTTGGGCGTCACGGAGTATTTGACGAGGAGACCAGGCTTGGCCAAAGATTTCTGGTGACCGTGGAGTTGGATTGCGATCTGCGGCAGGCTGGCCAAGCGGACGATCTGGCGCTTACAGTGAACTATGGAGATGTGTATAATATAATTCGAACGGTGGTAGAAGGGCCTCCCAAAAAACTGGTAGAAACGGTTGCGGAGGATATCGCTTCAATTTTGCTCAGGGAATTTCCCATGATCGATCGCTTGTGTGTACGCGTCGAGAAACCGGGGGCTCCGGTGGCTGGAGTTTTTGAAACTGTGGGGGTTGAAATCAATCGTGCACGGAGTTGACCGACGGTATGTTTCAGAGATGCTGGTCATGAGGGGTTAGATATGGAAGAGAAACGCGTGAGTGATTCACGCACATTGATGACGGATCTGGTGTTGCCGCCTGACACAAATTCTCATGGCACGATTTTTGGCGGACGCGTTATGGCTTATGTGGACAAGATCGCCAGCATTACGGCCATGCGTCATTGCCGTATGCCTGTCGTCACTGCGTCCAGTGACAGCTTTGACTTCCTGGCCCCGATTAAACTGGGCGAGGCAGTCCAACTGGAGGCTTTTGTGACATGGACCCATCATACGTCCATGGAAATATTTTGCCGAATCGAATCGGAAGATCTTCTGACTGGCGAGAGAAGACTTACCGGCACCTCCTATCTGACTTTTGTTGCGCTCGGCGAGGATGGCAAGCCCGCCTTGGTGCCGACGATTGTTCCAGAAACCGAGGAGGAACTGTGGCACTTCAAAACCGCCGCCGATCGTCGCGACACCCGTCTTAAACGACGCAAGGAACGCATTGACTCGGACCGCAGGCACGGACGATAGACCATGGTTCGCATGAGGGGGGCGCGGCGTGATTAGACTGACGGAGCGGTACTCGGTCGAAAACCTGGAGCCGCTCTGTGACGGATGGCGGATGGGGAATGGACACGATGCGCGACTGGAGCGCCCGGTCGTGGTTTTGTCCGTCTCCCTGTCCGCCGTCGATCGCACAGAGTTTGACGCCTGGTTGGCCAAACGCGTGGCCGTTTCGCATCCGTATATCTCAGAATTGCTCGATGGGGCAGCACTGGACGGGAACTTCCTCTGTATTTTCGAAGGTGCGGGGGGCGCCCGCGCCGGTCTTCCCGATATGCCCCGACAAGAATTGCTCTTGGCATGTCTGAGTGTTCTTCAGAGCGTCGAGTCGCTCCACGCTAATGGGGTCGGATTTCACTTCTCTGCCGGACAGGTTCTCTGGGACGGCAGGGAGCCGCGCGTGCTGGGTTTGCTTCCTGCCGACGGCAAGCAGGCGGACGGGTCGCAATCCATGCTGGCGCGGAATGTGGGGCTTTATTTCGGACATCTATGCCAGTGGAACATGGGGGTGGCGCAAGGTGAGACCGCTTCACAAGTGTCTCCGCTGTTTCGCATGGGACTGGAAAAGTTGTTGGGTCAGGGGAACGGCGGCTGCACCAGTTTTGCCGAGGTGAATACGGCGCTTCAGGCGATGCTGATGGAGGATGGGTTCATCCCAGGGGCTGCAGCAGGCAAGGGTGCGGGAGGCGCGCGGCCGCTCGCCGCAGGACATCCAAGCTCACTGTCTGGCGAAGAGAGCCGCCATACGCGCTTTGACGACGCGCGCGTGAAGAGATCCCCCGCCAGCGTTGAAATGGGCGCCGGCGTGGTCCGCAACGCTGGCGGGGGAGAACTGGCCGCTGAGGAAGCTTGGCGGGATCGGAAGGAGCGGGGAGATCAGGGAAATTGGAATGACCGGAACGATCAGGATGGGCAGGACGATCAGGACGATTGGGAGGACGACCAGGACGAGAGTTCTGGAACCCTGCGACGATCTCTTGTCGCTGGCGCCCTGATTGTCGGCGCGGCGCTCCTTGGCATCGCCGCCGTGAATCTATGGAACGCTCTGGCCCGCAGCACAGTGGCCGCAGGGTCCACTCCGGGCCAGTCAGCGGCCGCCAGCCAACAGACGCCAACGTCCGGCTCCGGGGGAAAAGCGGGCGGCAGCGCTCACACAACTGGAGGTTCCCAGCCGCAGAGCGGAACGATTCCCCAGGTTGCGGGCATGACGCCCCAATCAGCCATTCGCCAACTGGTCGCTGCCGGGATTTCAGCGACTCGCGTTGAAGTTGAGGCGGGCGGCGGATCTGGAGCGGCGGGCCGAGTGATCGCCACCCTGCCAACAGCGGGGAGTGCGCTGCAACACGGGCAAACCGTCATGCTGCGGGTCGACGTTCCCGCCGGCCAACAACTGGTTCCGAATCTGGTCGGATTACCTTTACAGACAGCAGAGAACACATTGTTGCAGGATAAATACCATTTTGCCTACATCGATCACAGTAAGTCGGGAGCGACACTGGGAACAGTGTACAGCCAGACGCCTTTGCCCTATTCTGTCGCGGCGCCCTGGACCACTGTCCACTTCATTGTGGCGAGTCACTATTAGAGGTAGTTCAAAAAGAGGTCAGAACTCCCCGGCGCATTGCCGCGTCAGCGCCAAGAATGCTCCCTCACGTACAGGGAACGTACGCTCGGTCCGCATTCTTGGCTCGCTTCCTTGCACTGCGCGGGTCTTACCTGACCCCTTTTTGAACAGGCTCTATTTAGAGGTAGTTCAACAAGGGGTAGTAAATTGAGGGTCGGGATCTGACAATGGAGGTAATCAGCTTATGGCCGTTGAAGTGGCAGAATTATGGAGGGGCGGTTATCGGGAATCCGTTCACAGCGGCAACGTCGCTGTGGTGAACGCGCAAGGCCGTCTGCTGGCGGCGGCGGGCGATCCGTATGCGTTGACATTTCCGCGGTCGGCGCTCAAACCAATCCAGACGCTGGCCGTTCTCGAAACGGGGGCGGCGGCCGCGTTTGCCTTTACCGACGCCGAGATAGCGCTCTGTACGGCTTCTCACAGCGCGGAATCGCATCACGTCCAGGGTGTCGCGGACATGCTTGCAAAAGCGGGACTTGAACATGCGCACCTTCGCTGCGGAGCGCATGCGCCGCATCATCTGCCGTCGGCCATTCTGATTTATGAACAGAGAGAGTCGCCGCAGGCGGTGCACAACAACTGCTCGGGAAAACACACCGGTATGCTGGCGGCTGCCAAGCACCTTCAGGCCCCGCTGGATTCGTATCTGGATATCGGCCATCCTGTGCAGCAATTAATTCTGGACGCGCTGTGCGAGATCGCCGAGGTGGAGCGCAAGGACGTTGCAGTCGCAGTCGACGGTTGCAGCGCGCCGGCCTTTGGGATTCCGCTGGCGGCTCTGGCGCTGATCTTTGCCCGGCTGGCGCACCCGGAGACGGCTCCGGAGCGCCATCGCCAGGCGCTCCGGAGGGTCCGTGACGCGATGCTGGCGCACCCTGGCATGGTCGCGGGAACTGACTGTTTTTGCACTGACTTGATGGTGGCGGGCGGCGGCAGTGTCGTGGCCAAGGCCGGTGCGGAGGGCGTCTATGGAGTTGGTTCTGTGGATGGTTTTTTTGGCCTGGCTGTGAAAGTGTTGGACGGCGGCAAGCGTGCGGTGGAGCCGACCGTTGTGGCCGCATTGGGTCAACTGGACGCGCTGAGCGATGCCGCGCAAGAAGCGCTTGCCTCGTACGCGCATCCGATCGTCAAAAACGCGGCCGGAATTGACGTTGGGGAGATTAAATCCACAGTCACGCTCGCAAGAGTATGAATTGTCGGCTGGTCTTGTCCGCATTCGGCGCAAAAGAGAGGTTGCGGTGTTGACAGGTTGAGAGTTGGGGCTGTCTTTCTAGTAATAATCCCTTTAATATTACATTTCTGCGATTGACAGAGTTCCCCCGCCATCTACATAATAGGGGCTGGAGGGGAGCGCAAACATGATTCGACATCGATCAACAACTGTGGCGCTAGCCATCGCGAGCGCCCTGATACCTTTTGCTCAGGCGTTCGCGCAGACCTCCTCCCTGGGACCCAGTTCTGTGCAGTGGCGATGGGGTTCGCGTCAGACTCACGCAGCGGCCCGCAGTGGGAAGAGCACAGCGTCCGGCGCACCCTATCTCGTTACATATCCGAGCAAGACAGGCGCCTTGCGCAAGACGTTTTCGGAGTTGGGTCCGGCGCTTGCTTTCGCCAAAAATCGCAAAGACACGATCATTTTCGACGAGAATACAGGGACGATCGTGTATACCACCATTCAGAATCCTTATGAAGTGACTGCACAACCGGCAGCCGGCTCATCCGGCGCCTCCTCGAAGACTTCCACGGAACAGCCAGTCTATTACAAGACAGTCGATCAGGCCATTGCGGCCGCCGGGTCGCACGCGAACCAGGTTGTTGTCGATCGTTTGACGGGAGCGATTATCTGGAGCAATGGGGAGAACTATGAGGTTTCTGGTCCGTCTGGACAAGCTTCCTATCAGACGTATTCCGCCGCGCTGTCGGCCGCCCGCTCGATGCTTTCAGCCACGGTCGCCGCAGGCTCCACGGGCGCCGTGCTATGGAGCGCCGCGTACAGAGTGATGGTGGGCGGCCAGTTTTCACAGTCGTTCTCCACGCTGGCGGACGCCAAGACATACGCCCATCAAAATTCTTCCAGCGAGGTCATCGACACCGCAACTGGAAAGGATGTCTGGAATAATGTCCCGCAGTTTGACGTGTACCAGAACGGCACTTTGCTCAAGCAGTTTTCCACGCAGGCTTCGGCGCTTCAGTTTGCCCAGACACTGACCAACGTAACGGTGGTGCAGATCTCCAATCAAAAAACGATTTATTCCAATGTGCCTGCTTACGATGTTGAAGTGGGATCGCAAATCATCAAATCGTTTGTGCAGGAAGCTCATGCAATCGCGTTTGCCAAGACCCAACCCGGTGCGGCGGTGATTCAAATCAGCAGCAACCAGGTCGTCTGGTCGTCGGGCGGCGCCTACGGCGTATATCGGTATCTCCAACTCGTGCGGACGTTTGACGCTCTGCCCGCCGCCGTCGCATTTGCCAAGACGCTGACGGATGTGCAGGTGATTGACTCGGCGACTCAGGCGGTGGACTATTCCAACTATCCCGCGACGGTCAAGAGTCCCTACGGAGACACATTTACCGTTCAAAACGGCATGGTCGTCGACCATTGGGGCACGAAGAACTACGTTTTGGCCCCGGCCCCTTCCTTCATGAAGCCGGGGCAGACGTATGTCTCGAATGATTATTCGCACTGGTATGAGGTGAACCCGTCAGGCGATGTCTATGTGGGGCAATGGGTGAATCCCTACCAGACCATGAATCTTGAGACGGCGTCCACGCTGACGGCCGCGCAGATCAACGCCTTTTTTGCGGCCCACGCTTCGCCGTCGAGCGTGCTGCAAAACTCGGGCCAATACTTTGTCGAAGCCCAGCAAGCGTATGGCGTCAATGCGCAGTATCTTGTGGCGCACGCCATCATTGAATCGGCATGGGGCACTTCCTATTTTGCAGAAAATCGAAACAATTTGTTCGGTTATATGGCATATACCAACAATCCCAACGCTGCGGCGACATTTCGCTCGGTGGAGTACGACATCAATTTTCAGGGGTGGTTCGTCCGCAACTCCTATCTGAACGCCAATGGACCGTTTTACAATGGCGCGAATCTCAACGGCATGAACGTCGATTACGCGACGGACCCCTACTGGGCCAACAGCATCGCGCGGATCATGAGCCAAATCGCTCCCTATTCGGATGCGATCGGCAACCAGCCGCAGCTCCCGGAGCAGGCCACGCGAAAGGTCTTTCAGTACCCCGCGGGGGCCATAGGGCAGGCGACTGTGACAGCGACCGTATATTCGGCTCCGACCGACGCCACGACCGGGACGCCAGTTGCGATCGGCAGCTTTGCCAAAGGGGCAAATTTCTCTGTGCTCGGCGATAGTCCGGGGTGGGACGAGGTCAAGCTGCAAAGCGGCCAGACCGGCTTTGTCAACTGGAACGATGTCAGCCTGCAAAACATGCTGGCGGTTACCGGTATACACTATGGCAGCACTCTGGCTGTCAACTCTGTCTCCAATCCGACTTCCGCCGCGGACACGATCGACAAACTGACAAACGGAACCTATCTCGTTCTGCTCAAGGCGCCAGGGAACGGTTGGGACTATGTCGCCGACGGAAGTGGAAAGGTGGGATGGGTCAGCAGCCGATATGTTCAGGTGATTCACTAGGGCTGTGTTATAATAGGTCGGAATTTAGAGAGTCTGGGGTGAGACAATGGGTGAGAGCGTACTGCCGTCTAAGCTGAAGTGGCCTTTATACATGCTGGCGGCGTTTCCGATCGTCGATTACTTTTTGCGCATCTATCCATGGGGGATTGTCGGTAAAGCGTGGTATGAAATCATCCTGCTGCTGTTCGGCTTTTATGTGATTCGCGCCCGTCTGTCGGGGGTGCGGCGGATGTTTTACCCCACGCAGAAATTCGTCGTTTACATGCTTGTCCTTGGGTTTGCGTACATCCTGATGGATGTCGGCTACATGACGGTGGCGTTTGCCGGTTGGCGCATCGATTTTATGTATATGCTGTACGCCTTGATACTGCCGTATGTCGTGGCTAAAGAGGATGTCGTTCCGCTTCTGAAATTCATGGTTCTGGCGGGGTTTCTGATGGCGATTCACGGCGTCTACGAGTACATCGTGAAAGTCCCAATTCCCAGTTACTGGGTCAGCCTGGGCGAACATGTGCGCACTCGGGTGTATTCGCTGTTTGGCAGTCCCAACATTTTTGGATCGTACATGGCGTTCATCACGCCTATGTCGTTTGGCATCGCCCTCTATGAAAAGAATCGAGGCCCACGGCTGTTTTACGGAGCCGCGGCGATCGTGAGCGGCATGACTCTGCTCTTTACATACACTCGCGCCGCCTGGATTGCCTGTTTTATCGGATTGCTTGTGTTCACATGGCTGATCGACAAACGGTTGACGATCCTGGCCATCGTGGTCACCGTGTTGGCCGTATTGTTTGTGCCGCAGATTCATTCGCGCGTCGCGCTGTTTCTGTCGCCCGTGTACTGGACCCAGACGATCCAGAGCGGACGCATCGCGCGGTGGGGCAACGCCTTCAACCAGATGCGCACCGATCCGCTGTTTGGCGTCGGGCTCGGCCGGTACGGCGGAGCCGTCGCGGCGAAGTACTTTGGCATCATTTACGTGGACGGCGAATACTTCAAGACGTTGGCGGAGATTGGGCTAGTCGGGCTGATCAGTTTCCTGGGTCTGCTTCTGGTCTATCTGCGCGACGTATGGCGCGTAGTTCAAAAGACGACGGACAAGCGGATGCGCTACCTGATGATCGGCGTGCTTTCGTCTTTGGTCGCCATCATCTGTCATAACGCTGTCGAGAACGTGTTTGAGGACCCGGCGATCAACTTCCTGTTCTGGATGGCGGGAACTCTGGTGCTCATTTACGGCGCGGAGGAGGCGACCGAACGTGGCTGAATCGAAGCTTCTTCGCCTGCTGACGACCCCGTTTCTGATCGTGTACGCGCTTTGGGCGGTGCTCTTCTATCAATTGGCGTTCACAGCATGGACGCTGGAATACTCGGTGCTCGGCGTTCTGTTCGTGCTTGCGGCCAGTTTGGCGTTTATCTATGCGTTCCCGCGCGGCGACCGCAAGGTGGTGATCCGCTTTACGCTGTTTTGCGTCATGGCCAGCGTCGGGATTGCCAGCTTCGCCAGCGAGCCTTTGGCGTGGCGTGTGATTGATTTTATCGTGTTTTTGGCGTTGGCGCTGATTCTCGGTCGATTTCTGATCAGCGTCAAGACGCGGCGTCTCTTTTTTGTGATCGTTGCCATTACGCTGCTGCAGGTGTGGGTGCCATTGGGCGATCTCAGTACGCTCGCCTACTTCGATATTCGCTATATCGGCCACCTGGCCAGCCCCGATTCCCAGGTGTCGAGTCTCCCCGTGGCCGCGATTCCCGATCCGACGCGCCCGGGTCTGCAGGAGATTGTGACATTGCGCGGACACACACCCGTGAAGAGCGAAGCGCAGAGTCTGATCAATCTGGCCAACGCCAATCCCGCGCACGCCTCCAGCATCCTGAGCGCCCTGAAGAATTTGCAGCGTTCATATGATGTGATTGCCATTCGGCCTGGGCGGCTGCGCTTGGTCACTCACTACGCGACGACAGGGGAGCTCAAGCAACTCCCGTTTTCTTCGCTTGGCCTGGTGAATTTCCCGTTCACCACCGCCCATTTTCTCACTGTGGCGAACCACACGCGGATGTATCTGTCGCTTTCTGCGAGCCCGGGAGCGCTGCTGTCCATGCTGCTCAGCCCCTCCACGGTGGCGACGTCGATCGCGGATCTCGGTCTGCAGACGGCGGCGACAGAACAGCAGAATTGGCGTAACGTCACCGGCCACGCGCTTGATCAGACTTCCGGACTCAGCATCCAGAACGGATACCTGACCGGCGTATTCCACGGCGCACCCGTGCATTTCCGGACTTCCGGCGTCGCCGTTCTCGGCGTTCACCGCATGCTTCCTCCCTCTGTCAGCAGCGGTTTTCAGGCGGTGGTGGAAGGGAACAACACAATACAGGTCGTGGCTCTCCCGCCTGCGAGACCCCGCGTGATTGCCACGCTGCATGGATCGTATTTGCACCCGCTGACCATGGATGTGGTGTTCGCCGATTTGACGGGAAACCATCAGGATGCGCTGCTGGTCAACACGGTGCCGGCGCAGATCTTCCAACTGTCGTCGGCGGGCGCTTGGCAACGCCTGTGGGTGAGCGGGCGGGACTCGTTCCGATTTGAAACGGCGTTCAAGAGGCCGGGCGGCGATCTCTTGATCGTCAATTCTCCCAGTCTCATGAATGCGGCCAAAACGCGTTACCTGGGCGGGTATGTATATCGGAACGGCCAGTTGGTTCGCGTGTTTCGCGTGTACCACGGCAATTTTGTCGACTTGCATACTGTGCATGTGACTTCGACATCGCAACCGGAACTTCTGACATCAGTCTATTCCCATCAGGAGATCATGATGCTTGGCCCGCAGGTTCTGCCCTGGATGCTGTTGGTGGAGGCCGGGTTTGGATTGACTCTTGTCGTGGGTATCGTGCGGCGATTCAAGGGGAGGCGGTCTGCGTGAAACGACATTCCCTGATCTGGACTGGCGTGGTCCTCTGTACGGCTCTGCTCACGGGATGCAACCTGCCATCGAATACCACCCTCCTGACGCAACAGGCGGTGCAGAGACAACCCGATCCGACGGGCGCGCAAAAGGTGATGGCGGCTTTTCAGCAAATGAATGATGTGTCGACGTACCAGATGAAGGCGAGCATTCAGGTGGCGAGCGGACGATTTGTGCGCACTGTCAACTTTTACGGCGCGGTGCAGTTGCCAAACTTGGTGTCCATGGACGAAACCATCGGCGGCGCCAACTACCTTGTGTACCAGGACGGCAGTTTTGCATACCAGAATTCGAACGGGAAATGGCAGCCCATGCAGCCGATCACGGATCTGGCGCCGTGGCATTCCATGGAGAACCTGCTGACCAAGGACCCGCCGAAGGTTGTTTACAAGCTTCCGGACCAAACGCTGGTGTCCTGGTATTGTAAAATATATCAATTCAAAGCGGCCGCCACTGGCGCGATGCTTGGCGCTCCTGGTTTGGCGTCGGCTCGCTCGGTGCCCCATCAGGCGCTGTACACGATATGGGTGGATGCGCGCAGCGGGAAACTGCGGCAGATCGAGGTGCAGTCTACGGTAGGCGTGCCAGGCGTGGGCACGGCTTCCATCGACGCCACGCAACTGTATTTTGGCCGCAATGGGACGGTCGACATGACGGCTCCCAGCTCACTGGCGACACAGATCGAAACTCCCTGACGCGGAAAACGGGCGGGGCCGCCGTCATTGGGCAGGCCGCATCCATGAACGGCCCCTCGAGGGCGGCGCCGTCTGTCGTGCGCGCGGTCGGGCCGCGGCCACCGCCAAGCATGACAACTTGTCCGAAGCGGCGAGCAAGTTGTCGTATAAGAGGTAGTTCAAAAACATTCGGGCGGATCGGCCAAACATCGACCGCGCCAGCGCTGGCTTTTCCAGATGCGTTGTGGTACACTGTCAAGCGGCATCAGGGCGGTCCTCTGTCGGGGCATGGACACGAACGCCTGTCGGGAGGAGGGTTTTTGATATGCATCCATTGGTTCGTGAGATTTCATTGCAGCAGTTGCGTCCGGAACTGCCGAAGTTTCGTCCGGGCGACACGGTCCGTGTGTACGTAAAAGTCAGGGAGGGCGCCCGTGAACGCGTTCAGATGTTCGAGGGCGTTGTGATCAAGCGTCGCGGCTCGGCCGTCAGCGCTACATTTACAGTGCGCAAGATCTCCTACGGCGTCGGAGTGGAGCGGACTTTTCCACTGCACACGCCGAAGATTGACAAGCTCGAGGTGGCCAAGCGCGGCAAGGTGCGGCGGGCGAAGCTCTACTATCTGCGCAAGTTGCGCGGCAAGGCAGCCCGGATTAAAGAGATCAGGTAGCGCCAGACGGGAACTTGGCCAGACCAGGTTCCTTCTTTTCTATTTGGGGGTTGCCAAGGTGAGCATTCAGTGGTTTCCCGGTCATATGGCAAAGGCCCGTCGCGAGGTCGTCGAGAGTTTGAAGTTGGTGGATGCGGTGTTGGAAGTCGTCGATGCGCGCATGCCAGAGGCGAGCCGTAATCCTATGATGTCGGAATTGACTCAGGGCAAACCGCGAGTGATGGTTCTTGCGAAGGCGGATCTTGCCGATCCGGCTGTCACGGCCAAGTATGTGCGGCTATGGAGCAGTGAGAGCACAGTGCGAGCGGTGGCGGTCGACATTCTGCGCGGCGCCGGCTTGTCGCAGGTCGCTCGCGCGGCGCAACTGGTCACGTCGGAAAAGTTCGCCCGGCTTGCGCGCAAGGGGATCAGGCGCCGCGCCATCCGAGCGGTGGTTGTTGGCATACCCAACACGGGGAAGTCATCGCTGATCAATCGCATGGTGGGCAAAAACGTTGTCAAGACCGGGGATCGCCCAGGGGTGACGCGGCAACAGCAGTGGATTCGGGCCGGGGGAACGCTGGAACTGCTTGATACGCCCGGCATCCTCTGGCCAAAGTTCGAGGATCCGACAGTCGCGCTGAAGCTGGCCTGGTCTGGGGCGATCAAGGCGACGCTCTTGCAGAGCGAAGAGGTGGCCGTCGAACTGTTGCAATGGCTGTCGTTGTTTTATCCAGAACGTCTGCAGGATCGGTATGGAGTCGTGATAGACGGTGACGCTCTGGACGGGATTCTGGCGCAAATCGCGCGTCGGCGCGGGGCGATCCGGCAGGGGGGAGAGCCGGACGTCGCTTTGGCGGCCGAGCTTTTTTTGCGGGATGTGCAGACAGGTCTGCTGGGACCCATCAGTTTTGATCGGCCAGCCGACCCCTGATGCGCAGGAATTGACGCGCTCTGCGGCGAATGTGAACAAATGGACCGAAGGAAAGGGTTTTGCCCCATGCCGGAGAGGACACACAGGGAACCGATGGGCAGGCAGGCGGCGTGCATCGCCGCGTGGGAGTACGACCAGGCTGCGCGCGCGGAGTTTGGGCCGGTGCTTGGCGGGGTTGACGAGGCGGGACGCGGGCCGCTGGCGGGTCCGGTGGTGGCGGCGGCCGTTATCTTGCCGGACAGTCTGCGCGGCTTCTCCCTGTATGACTCGAAGAAATTGTCGGCGGCTGACCGCGCCGGGGCCTATGAGATCATCATGGAGCGCGCGGTCTCCTGTGGGATTGGCGTTGTTGACCACGCGTATATCGACCGATACAATGTGTTGCAGGCGACCTATGAAGCGATGCGTCAGGCGGTAAGCGGCCTGCGGATCACACCGGGCATGCTGCTGGTCGACGGCGCGCTCATCCCCCGGATGTCTCATGCGCAACGACGAATCGTGCGCGGCGACCAGATTAGCCAAAGCATTGGTGCTGCCTCGATTTTGGCGAAGGTGACGCGCGATCGATGGATGATGGAGATGGACGCGGAATTTCCCGAGTATGGGTTTGCAAGGCATATGGGATACGGAACTCCGCAGCACCTGGAGGCGCTCGCAAAGCATGGACCATGCGCGATTCATCGCATGACGTTCGCGCCGGTCCGGGAAGCGTTCCTGCGGCGACAGGACATCGCGCGGGCGGCAGACGCGGCGGCGTCAGCGCCTGAGTGGGCTGACGCTCGTCACGCGCAGGGGGCGCGGGGTGAAGAAGTGGCTGTGGCGGCGCTCTTGGCCAAAGGCTATCGGCTGCTGGAAAGAAACTGGCGTGTGCGTGCGGGGGAGATCGACGCCATCATGGCTGACGGAGATGTGCTCGTCTTTGTGGAAATTCGCTCGCGCACCGATCAGAGCAGCGAAGCGGCTTTATTTGCAGCGGCCGGTTCTGTAAATGTTCGCAAGCAAAATCGCCTGCGTTATCTGGCGCAGGTGTACGAGACGTTCAACACCGCGCCGCTCAGTCAGCACATGCGTTTTGACGTCGTGGCGGTAAGCTTTGACGACCGCTTGGGCGAGCCCCTTGTGGAACACTATATTGATGCTTTTTGACTACTGGCAAAGGAGAGTTAGCGACTATGCAGTGGCTTTTTCTCGCGATTGGGCTGGTTGTTGGCTTGGTGGGCGGATTTTTTGGCGGTGCGTGGTACTTGCGCCGCAGCATGGCTAACATGCAGTGGGAAGACAAGGATATTGCGCAGATGGCAAAACGCATGGGGATGAACTTGAACCCGCGCCAACTGCAGATGGTCAAGCAGCAGATGAAAAAGACCAGTTCGACTCCTGCGCCGCTTTTTGGAAAGAGAAAGAAAGCGAAGACGACAAAGACGGCTCCGCAAGCAAAAAAACGTTAGATTCCCATGGCGCTGCGCGCCACCAACAAATGGGAAGAAAATGCGCCTGCGGCGATTTTCCGGTTAGTCCCGCATGATCGTCTTCTTACGATCACCAGCAAACATGAAAATCCGAGTTGATCAGGAAGACGACCATGCGATGGCACAAGCGATCTCGCATTTTCCGGGTAGTCAGCGCGATCACGAGTGGAAGTGCAGCGCATGGGACAACGAGTCAATGCGCTCTTTCGTGTACTCGTAGCCGCGTTCTGCCACCGCGGCCAAACGGGGGAAGTCCAGTGCGCCGATGGGGCCGACCGCCGGCGCCAGAAAGACATCCGCGCGAAGAGCGCTCAGCGCTGCGTGTCTGGCCAACCCAATGTTCACTATCTGCTGTAAAAGGCTGCGAACGCGAAGGGGCAGTGTTCCACGCAGACGAAGAAACGGGGTGATCGTGTCGACGGCGATCACGAAATCAGCGCCGAGCGCCCGCACCGGCTCCACAGGGCAGTTGTCGACCAGGCCGCCATCGGCAAGGATCATGTCTTCCCAGTGCAACGGCTGAAATACCAGGGGAATGCTGATGCTGGCCCGTATCGCCGTGGCCAGGGGAGCATGGTGAACGACATGCCATAAGGGAACCTGCCTGTCATCATCCAGGATGCGAATCACAGGCGATGGACAGGGCTGCGACGCAAAAATGACTTCGCGACCTGTTTGCAGATCGGTCGCCGCGATGGCCAGGGGCGTCTTTACCTCAGTCATGTCGCGGTCGTTCACGGCCTCTCTGATGAATGTGTGAAGGCGGTCCCCGCGCAAGAGGCCGCCCGTGTACTGGCGTCTCAGCAGGCGCGGAAACTGGCTGAAATCGACATCAATCTGCTTGCGCGTGAGGGAGGGCAGCAATGTCAGCATTTGGCTTGTGGAGACGCCGGACGCGTACAGTCCCGCAACGATCGCTCCGCTGCTCGTGCCGCCGATGACGCTGATTTCGACGCCGGCTTCCTCCAGCGCGCGGATTACCCCCACGTGAGCGCCCCCGGAGGCGCCGCCGCCGGCTAAGGCCAACCCGATTTTCACGAAACCCCTCCTCACATGGTGGTCTTCAGAACTCCCTCATCATCCGCATCTTGAAGGCGCCTGTCGTGCGGTTGCTGTCCCGAAAATAACGATGGTCCCTGCTGGTCGGAGACATATATTGTGCCCCTGCTCGAACAGCGCTGTCGCTAAACTCGCGACGGGCACAATATATGTCTCCTCCCCCAGCGCGCCTTGCATTCGCGAAAAACCTTGTGCGTCTGTTTCATGCCCTGATGGTGGTCAGTGAGCGCTTGAGATTGTGCTCCGCAAAACTCAACCATGAGAGCCTGTCAAAAGTATAGCGGTTGGACAGGCCTTGGCGCCAATGCGAGCGTCTGTGTTGCGGGGTCAGGTGTAGGAGCGATACTGCAACGCTTCGGCGATGTGCGTTTCAGTCACCTGGGTCGATCCCTCCAGATCAGCGGTCGACCGCGCCACCTTGGCCACCTTGTGCAGGCTGCGGATGGACAACTGGAGCGACTGGGCCCCGCGAAACAGCATGTCGGCGCCGCTTTTCGCAATGTCATACGATGTGAGCCAGCCGGCAGGATTTCGCGGCGGATCGTGTGTTATTTCCTGGAGCCATGCTTCCCGCTCCCGTCTGAACGACCGGGCGGCAGTGACCTGTGCGCGAATGAGGGCTGACGAATCTGCGCTCTGAGGGCGGTGGTGTTGCACCAGCAGACGCTGTGTGTCTATGCCCTCGATCCATAGCGTCATATCGATGCGATCAAGCAGCGGACCGGACAACTTGGCGCGATAACGTTCGCGGTCCCGGATGCTGCAACGGCAAGCGTGGTGGTTGCTCGAACCGGCGTAGCCGCAGGGACAAGGGTTCATCGCCGCGACAAATTGGAATTGGCTCGGAAAGACGCAGGAATACGCCGCCCTGCTGACGGTGATCTCGCCGGTCTCCAGCGGTTGGCGCAATCCTTCGAGCGCCGATCGTGAGAATTCCGGAAACTCGTCCAAAAAAAGCACACCGTTGTGCGCAAGGCTGACCTCGCCGGGATGCGGGTGCGTGCCGCCCCCCAGCATCCCCGTTGCAGTCACGGTGTGGTGCGGAGCGCGAAAGGGACGAATGCCTCGCAGCGGCGGATGGATGCCCGCCACACTGAAGATGCGCTTCACCTCAGCGGCTTCCGCTTCGCTCATGAGCGGAAGTATGCTGGGCAAGCGCGCTGCCAGCATGCTCTTCCCTGAACCCGGCGGACCGTTCATCAGGAGGTGATGCGAGCCCACGGCGGCTATCGTGAGGGCGCGTTTTGCCTGTTCGTGCGAGACGACGTCAGCGAAATCCAGTTGCACTGCAACGGCGGCGGTGGACAAAGCGGCTTCATTGTCGTTGCTGGTCCCGTGCTCAATCGTGTTTGGCGTTGTCCGTCCCAGCAGCAGATCGAGCGCCTCTTGCAGGGATGACGCAGGCAGCAGGCGCGCGCCTGTTTCGGGTGGAGGTGGATCAATCTCTGAATGCAGCGGCAGGACAATGGTTTGGGTCTTCAGATAGTAGGCTGCCTGCGTCGCCGCCCAGACGCCTCGAAACGTTCTCAGCGTTCCATCAAGAGCGAGTTCTCCGAGCAAGATGGCGTTGCGCCCGACGGGAGGCACTTGCTCTGACGCGATGAGCAGGGCGACTGCGATGGGCAGGTCGAGTCCACTGCCGTCTTTGCGCCAGTCTGCGGGGGAGAGGCTGACGGTGATGCGAGCCCGCGGCCAGACCAGTCCGCTGTTCACGATTGCGGAACGCACTCGTTCTTTCGCTTCGCGCACTGAAGAGGCCGGTAAGCCCACGATTTCAAAATTGGGCAGTCCTGCGTGAATGTCGGCTTCTACCCCGACCGTGAATCCTTCCAACCCGTATAGTGCGATACCCTGCACGCTGGCGTACACATGACTGACTCCTCTCCAAAACGCGTACAATCGAAGAATGACAAAACAAAAAACCGCCGTCCAGGCGGCTTGCCGGTCGCGCGCGAAAAAGCGGCTGCGTGCGCGGCGCATATCGTCCGCCGTTTGCGCGGATTCGCGTTTTATCAAGTCAAGGGTTCCGCCCGTAGGGACAGTATACGTCGAGTGTTTTCATGGCGCCATCGCGTTTAGGATTGTGTTTGTAACTGTTGTGTTTGCAAGCGTACCTGACGCAGGAGAAGCAGTGTGTTTTTCACATCCTCAATCCAGGCCGCGTCGCCGATCTGGGCGGCAAAATTCCACACGTCGAGCATGTGGTCGATCTGTTCAACGGTTGCGATGGGATGCGGGATGTCGATCGGTCCTGCGTACTCATCGAGTACGGCCTGTATCTTTTCGCGGTTCACCACGTCGCAAAGACTGGCCTGTCTGACACTGTCAGTATCACAATAGTGAGCGTACATGGTGACGTCGAATTCTACAGCAGGGGCAACAACGGTGTGTCCGCAGGTCAGGCAATACAGGAAGGGGACATCCGTCAGTTGTGTTCCTCCGTCAGTGTGAAGTGACGCCAACCGCCCTGTCATTGTTGTGCCGCAACAGAAGTCCATAAAGCCTTCCCTCCCTTTTTTGTAGTATAACAGGTTCACTCTGAAATACAATCGGTTCGACCGTGAGAAAACGCAAAAGTATGACTTTACACAATATTTACTATAGTGTGTGGGAAAAGTGTGACGTTCACCATGGTCGCATAGCTCTCTATCCCGAAAAATCGCCGCAGGCGAATTTTCTTCCCGGTTGTTGGTGGCGCGAAGCGGTGAGATTTTGCTTCGCAAAACCCAGGCATGGAAGTCTGTTCCGAAACATTGATGGTCGATTGTCTCAGGAGTCCGACACAGTTACAATGGATTTTGGCAAGGAGGATACACCTTTGTATGTCGTCGAATATTGGCGCCGAGTCCGCAGTCTGCCGCCCCCAATGCTGAGATTTTTATGGACTGACGGAATCTATGGGCTGAGTGTCGGAATCATCGGCGTGTTGTTCAACCTTCATCTGAGCGCGCTGGGGTATTCCTCATCGGCGATCGCCTTCGTGACATCCATCAGCCCGTTTCTGACGACGGTCTTCTCCGTGGCCATGGGACGTCTGGCCGATCGTTACGGGCGCAGTCGCATGCTTTTGCTTGGAACGACGCTGGCCGCTCTTGGAGCGTTGTTGCAGCCGTTGTTTCAGAGCATCGTGCTGGTGAGCCTGGCGCAAGTGCTGTTTTCGCTTGGAGCGGTGATGATAGGAGCCACTGAGTTTGCAATTGTGGCGGCTTACGTGAAACCCGAAGAGCGGGCATTCGCAATTTCTGTGATCTTCGCCAACTTCATGCTGATGATCGGCGTCGGCAGTGTGTTGGGCGGCGTCCTGCCAAGCCTGCTGCCGGTCATGCGCACGCCGTATGAGTCAACCCTGATTTTGTCGGGAATCATATTTCTCATTGCGCCTCTCGGGCGAATCACAATGACCCCGGTCAAGCAAACCGCCGCGGCGCCCTGCAACACAGGCGGATGGTTCAGGCGCCCTTCGCGGGCGGTCATGCTGTATGGGCTGTTTGCGCTGCTCTCCGGCCTGTCCTACGGCTTTACGATGCCCTATCTGAATCTCCTGCTGGCTCGGCAGTTTGGGCTCTCGGCTCCTGTCATCGGCAGTGTGCTGGCCCTGAACGAGGCCGCCCTCTTTCTGGGATCGTTTTTTACACCTCTGATCATGGATCGGACTGGCGCCGAGAAAATTCTCGGGTCGCTCCTGGTGATCGTTTGTCTGGCCAACGCCGCGCTGTCGGCATCATTGGATCTGGTCGCCTTCGTGGCGTTGCTGCTCATCCGTTCAGCGGCCAACATGGTGTACGCGCCCACGTTCGACAGCGCCGCGCTCGGATCGGTGCCTGACGCCGACCGCGCCACCATGCAGTCGTTTCGCGCATTGATGCGCGGTATTGGAAGCATTGTGTCGGTATGGGGAGGTGGACTCTTTCTGACATGGCGCGCTTACAGACTGACTTTCGCGGCCACAAGCGCCGTGATGGTCCTGATGTTCGTGTTTTATCACGTCTGGCTGCGGCCAGTATCGCACGATGGAACCAAACCTGCATGACCCGCTCGGGAAGGAGTCAAGTATTGCGCCCGCTGCGAGTTTAGCTACAGCGGTGGACTCCCGCCGGGACGGATCATGTATGCCGCTGCGGCGAGTATTAGCGGCCTTAAGGCCGCGGCTGTCTGAGCGGCAGCGGCATACATGACCCGTCCCGACAGGCAGGGACCATCGCTATTCCGGCGCGGACCATCGTCACCAACTGAATGGCTGTTTCGCCAAGTAAAACTGCGTCTTGCCATGCGAAAGTGAAAAGTTGAATTCCGTTACCTAGTAGTCTATCTTTAGAACTGTGCGCATGCCGACAGGACTGCGCGTATGCCGTCGGCGTTCCGGTGGAGCGTGTTCTCAGGACGCCTGAACAGGTTGGGAGGAAGCATCATGAACATTCACGAATACCAGGCAAAGGCGATCCTGCGCAAGTATGGGGTGGCCGTGCCTGACGGAGAAGTGGCATTCAGCGCGGATGAAGCGGTCAAAGTGGCCGAGCGATTCGGCGGCAGGGCCGTTGTCAAGGCGCAGATTCACGCTGGCGGACGGGGCAAGGCGGGGGGCGTCAAACTGGCGAAATCGCTGGACGATGTTCGGGGCTATGCGGATGAACTGCTGGGGAAGACGCTCGTGACACACCAGACCGGACCAGAGGGCAAAGTGGTCAAGCGGCTCCTGATTGAATCGCTGACCGCCATCCAGAAAGAATATTACATCGGCCTCGTTGTGGACCGGGGTGCGGGCCGGGTGGTTATGATGGCGTCAGAAGAGGGCGGCATGGAGATCGAGGAAGTGGCGGCGCATTCACCAGAAAAGATCGTCAGGGAGACCATCGATCCCGCCGTGGGACTGCGTCCCTTTCAGGCGCGAAGATTGGCGTACGCCATACATATTCCGGGCGAATTGGTCAATAAGGCGGCCGCGTTTATGTCAGCGCTCTATCGGGCGTTCGTCGACAATGACTGCGCGATCGCAGAAATCAATCCGCTCGTGGTGACTGGCGACGGCAATGTCCTGGCTCTCGATGCGAAACTGAATTTCGACTCCAATGCGCTTTACAGGCACAAGGATATACTGGCGTTGCGCGACCTGGATGAAGAGGATCCGCGGGACGTCGAAGCGTCCAGGTTTGATTTGACGTATATCGCCTTGCACGGCAATATCGGATGTCTGGTCAACGGCGCCGGACTCGCCATGGCGACCATGGACACGATCAAGTTCTATGGCGGGGAACCCGCCAATTTCCTTGATGTCGGCGGCGGGGCTTCGGAAGAAAAGGTGACGGAAGCGTTCAAGATCATACTGTCGGACAGCGGTGTCAAGGGCATTCTGGTGAATATCTTTGGCGGCATCATG